>JAMONW010000172.1 GCA_027066355.1 Campylobacteraceae bacterium | reverse complement strand
TAGCTCCACTTAAAGTGGAGTTTGGGTTATTAAACCTTTAGTAACAGTTTATCTAAAATTGATGTTGGTAATACTCTTTTTGCAAAGGCTAAGATATAACTTGCTTTTGTAATGTAATATCTTGGATGTGGCTTGTCATTTAAAATAACTTTATGCACTACTGATGCTACTGCTTCTGCAGGTAACGAAAATGGAACTTTTTTCATTGTGCCATTTTTCGCTTTTTGGTAAATTTCTTTAAAGTTTGAGTTTTGAGTATCAATTTTTTCAAGTGTTTTAATTGCAGTTTTTCTAAAGTTACTCTCTATTGGTCCAGTATTTAATAAAATTGGGTATATTTTAGTATCTTTTAGTTCTAATCTTAAAGTATCTGTAAGTCCTTCAATAGCATATTTACTTGCATTATATGCACCTCTATATGGCAAAGATACTAAGCCTAGTATTGAGCTGTGTTGAATAATTTTACCATATCCTTGTTTTCTCATAACTTTTAAAACTTGTCTTGTTGCTTCATGTAATCCAAATACATTTGTTTCAAACTGCTCTCTAATCGCAATTATAGAAACATCTTCAATAGCACCCATCTGTCCATATCCAGCATTATTAAACCAAACATCTATTTTGCCATCTTTATCTACTACAAAATCAATTACCTCTTTTATTGTATTTGGTTTTGTTACATCTAAAAGCATAGCATCTTCAAAGCCAAGCTCTTTTAGTTTTTGAACATCTTCTTCTTTTCTAGCTGTTGGATATACTTTTATCATTCTCTCTTTTAAATATAAAGCACACTCAAGTCCTATGCCTGTGCTACATCCTGTAATTACTATATTTGTCATCTTTTGTCCTTAGTATATGATTTGCATTTTTCATTAAATAGGTTGTGGTATATTTTTGAAAAAAATTTAATGCCTCTTTTGTGTCTATAATTTTATCACTTTCACCTAATATTACCTCTATTATAGTGCCTCTATTTAAAATTGACTCTATTTTTTTTATATCCCACTTGTAATAAAGTAACTCTTTTAGTTCATTGCTTGAACCTATTTTAATATATTTTGATAAATCAATACTTGATTTTGGAGAATTAATATTATTTAAAAAATTATCAATATATATTTGAGGATTTTTTTTAAAGTATATAATTTGCATTTTTTTAAATGCCAAATCTCTATTTTCAAAAAAAGCTGGAGAGAGTAAAATTAATCTATCTACTCTATTTTTAGAGTTGTAAACATACTCAAATGCCTTTATTGCACCATAGCTAAAACCAGCAACTGAGTATTGGCTTTTATCTAGCCAAAAATCAAACAGCTCTTCTTCATTTTTCAAAGAAAAACCACTAAAGAACTTCATCTATGCTCTTTTTGATTTCATTGTATGTTATTATCTCTTTTTTGTTTAATTCATTTGATATATATTCAATTGCAGCACTTAATTTTGATAGAGTTGTAGTTATTTCTATTTCAATATCTTTATTAATGTTTTGTTTTGTTTCATCATTTGAAATTGTATAATCTTTTATAATTGTTTCAATTATATTTTCAAAGAGCTTTTTGTCATCTTTTGAAACACTAAATGTATCATTATACTTTTTTTGCAAATATATTACACCACTAAGATATACTTTTGCTAGGTTTATTAATCTGTTTTTACTAATTAAGACTCTATCATCGTTAATATGTATTGGCATTAAAAGTGTTGCTTTATCAAACTTAAAGCCCAGCCAAGTAGCAATTACTGCTTTTGAAGCTTGGTAGTTTGCTTGAATTTGGCGCTCTTGATTTGATAGAGAAACTACTCTCTTTTTGCCATAAACAACTTGGTCTTTTACACTATAAATATCATCTATTTCAAGCAAATCTCTATTCTTTCTAAGAGCATTTAGTGCGGCTTCATTTATTAGAGTTTCAATTGCTGCGGGGCTAAAACCAGCTGTTAATCTTGCAACTTCAGCAATATCAATATTATATTTTTTATTATTTAGATAGTGGTTAATAATTTGTTCTCTCTCTTTTATATTTGGTAAATCTATAAAGACTCTTCTATCAAATCTTCCAGCTCTAAGAAGTGCGCTATCAAGCACATCAATTCTATTTGTTGCACCAATTACAATTACACCACTATTAGAGCCAAAACCATCCATCTCAACAAGCAGTTGATTTAGTGTAGATTCTCTTTCGTTGCTATCAAGCGCATCTCTGCTTTTTCCAACGGCATCAATTTCATCAATAAAAATTATACTTGGTGCCATCTCTTTTGCTTTTTCAAAAAGCTCTCTAACTTTTTTTGCTCCCATACCTGCATATATTTGAACAAAACTAGCTCCACTATTATAAAAAAATGGAACATTTGCTTCTGCAGAAATTGCTTTTGCAATTAAAGTTTTTCCAACGCCAGGAGGTCCAATTAAAAGCACACCTTTTGGCATTCTTATATCTCTTTTTTTATATTTGTGTGGGTTTTTTAAAAAATCTATAATTTCAAGTAACTGCTCTTTAACATCACTAATTCCAGCAATATCTTTAAATTTATACTTGTTGTTATACTCTGGTTTTATGCTGTTTTCTTCTATCTCTTTACTTAAAAACTGTGGTTGCAAATTTATTCCAATACTTTTATCTCTTCTTAGCATATATATTAAAATTGAGAGTATAGAAAGAAGAATTAATATTGCTATATATGTAAGAGCTTTGCTACTTTTTGTATATACTTTTATTGGATATTTTTTAAAAATTTCACTTCTATTGACTGCATCTTTAAATACTTTAAAATTGCCATTTTTTGTATTTGCTACAATATAGTTATCTTGCAAATATATGCTTTCTATTTGATTATTTTTTAAAATATTATTAAACTCTTTTCCACTAATAGTTGTAGTTGTATTAGAAAATTTTAAAATAATATAGATAAATATTGCAATAAAAGCCAAAGAAACAGTAGCAATAATAGGAATTAACTTTTTTTTATCAATAAGTTGCATAGTTACTATCTCTCTCTACTTTTGCTTCATCTACTAAAATCCAGTTGTGTGTTAAATCACTATTAGATTTTACTAAAATATTATTATAAAACTCATCATATCCTCTGTATAAGCCATCTTTTTGACTCTCTATAAGTATAGTTAAATTTTTATTATTTTTCAACCTAAATTGATAATTTTTCTCTTTTATTAGCTGTGTTAACTCTTTGTGGCGCTCTTTTGCAATTTTGCCATTGACTTGTTCTTTAATTTTTGCTGAAGGGGTATTATCTCGTTTGGAGTATGTAAAAGCGTGAATATGAGTTAGTGGTAGCTCTTTTATTCTATCAATTGCCTCTTGCCAAAGTTCACCACTCTCTCCTGGATGCCCTACAATAAAGTCTGTTCCAAGAGCATAGCCTTTAGAAGCAATTTTTTCAAAAAGTTCTAAATCGCTTTTATAACTATTTCGTCTATTCATATACATAAGCATCTTATCGGCAGTATGTTGCAAAGCAATATGTAGATGTTTTGCCATAAATGGCTCATCTAAAAGTTCTAAAAATTCATCTGTAATTTGAATTGGCTCTAAGCTACCAATTCTAATTCGTCTAACACCTCTAACTTTTGAAATCTCTTTAATTAATTTTGCAATATTTAAACCAATATCTTTGCCATAACTTCCTACATTTGTGCCTGTAAGTATAAATTCCCCAAAGCCATTACTTGCTAATTTTTTTATTTGCTCTAAAATTTGAGATATAGGCAAACTTCTAGCATTTCCTCGAACATAAGGAATAATACAGTAACTACACCTAAAATCACACCCTTCTTGAACCTTAATAAACGCCCTGCTCTTGCCAATAAATTCACTTACTACAGTATTGTCAATATGCTCTAAATCACCAATTTGATAAAAGCTACTCTCATTTTTTAAAATTGAATTTATATTCTCTTTTTCAGAGTGTCCCATTACTCCAAAAACTTGTCCTTTATCTAAAAGCTCTTTGCCTTTAGAGTGAGCTCCACAACCTGCAACTATAACTTTAGCATTACTATTTTTGCGCCCTATTGAATTGATATAGCCTCTAACTGAGCTATCTGCACCATTTGTTACAGTGCAAGAGTTTACTACAACAATATCAGCCTCTTCTTCATTAAATGTTAGGCTAAACTCTTTTAGCTTATTAATCATAATTTGTGTATCATACTGGTTGGTTCTACAACCAAAGGTTTTAAAATATACTTTTTTAGACATCACTAACCTCTCTTGAGTCTAGCTCTTTTGGTTTTGGTATTCCGCTATCATGATAAATTGATTGTGTAGGATATGCCAATTTTATATCATCTTCTTGCAATAACTCTTCTATAATTTTAGTTGATATTGTGCTTCTAAGGGTTAGTGTTGCATATGCATTTGTTAAATACCAAACACTAACTTTCATACCATACCCTTCAATAAAGCTAAAAACTCTTGGTTCAACATTTGTATTTTTAAGTTGATATTTGCTTCTTAATTTATTAAGTTGTTTTCTTGTAATATCTGTATAACCTTTTGAGTATTGCTTTGCAATATTTTTAGCAATTGTTGTTGCTTTTGCAATATTTGAATCAAAAGTTATATAAAAATCAATTCCATCCCATACTGTCTTTAAACCAGAGTGAGAGTAGTTTGCAATCATATCTGTAAAAATATAGTTATTTGGCACAAATATAATTCTTCCAGCTCTTCTATTTGTAGTATAAGTTGTTAGGGTAACATCCTCTTGAATTGTTAATCTAAGAAGTGAAATATCAACTACATCACCAACATACTCTACATTACCTCTAACAAATTTTACTCTATCTCCAACATGTATTGCACCACCAATTACAATAACAAACCATCCCATTAAAGACATAAACCAATCTTTCATTGCAATTGCAATACCAGCAGATGCAAAACCTAATATTGTAATTAAGTAGCTAACATTCTCTAAATATGCAAAAAGAAGTGTAATTAAAATAATGGTAATAAAAATAATATTTATAACTTTATTAACTGTATAGTAACTCTCTTTATCAGATAGATACTTTCTTGTTAAAAACTTTAATCCTATAAAAATAATTAAGAAAAATAGAGCAACTCCACCAATATAAGCAGCTTTTGAAAACTCTCTTTTTATATCGCTCTCAATAGTTAATTTAGCCTCTTCAGCCTTTTTTTGGTAAATATCTTTTGTTGTTTTAAAAATATCTTTAATTGTTAAAAGTTGTTTTATCTCATTGTTAATATTATTTAGTTTCTCTTTATCTACTTGGCTTTTTGTAACATTGTATAATCTGTTTAATATATATCTTTTTCTATTTAATTTTGAAATAGTATCATTTAAAAGCTCATACTTTTTTTGATACTTATTTTTTTTATTTTCTAAATCTTTTATGTAAGATAATCCACCAATAATTGCAAATGG
>JAMONW010000171.1 GCA_027066355.1 Campylobacteraceae bacterium | reverse complement strand
CTACATTTTTTCTTATAAATTTTGGCTTTGGATTTGCCTCACCATAAGGTTCAAACTTTTGTAATATCTCTAAAAGTTCAAAATCTATAATATCAAATGGCAACTCTCCTAAAATTGAACTATCTTGATAATTTTTATCACACATTAAAGATGCTTTTATATTTAGTAAGCTCTTAATTAAAGGCAACTTCTCCTCTTTAAAGCTAAGCCCCAAAGCAGCTTTGTGTCCTCCAAATTTTAAATAATACTCTTTTGCCTCTTTTGCAAGTGAATATAAATCACAATCCCCATAGCTTCTTCCACTACCTTTACAAATGCCATCTTTGCAACTTAAAGCAATTGCAGGAATTTTAAAATGCTCCGCGACTTTTGCAGCTACTATTCCTACAACTCCCTCATTCCAATTACTACCCTTTACAATTGCTATATTATCACTAATATTTACCTGTTTTAGAGCCTCTTTTGTGATATCTCGTTCTATTGCTTTGCGCTCTTGGTTAAGTGAAATTAACTCATCTAAAATAACCATAGCTTCATCTAAGCTTTTAGTAAACAAAAAATCACTTGCTAAAGAGGCATCTTTTAAACGCCCTGCACTATTAATTAAAGGTGCTAAATAAAAGGCTATGGTTTCACTATTAAAGTCTGCTTTTATTAAACCTTTTTCTATCAAAGCCTTTACAAATGGCTTATTTGAACGCCTTAAATACTCCATTCCTGCAACTAGCATTACTCTATTTATTCCAGTTAATGGCATAATATCAGCAACTATTGCTAAAGCAACTATACCCATTAACTCTTTGCTATCAATCTTAACCCCAAGCTCTTTTGCAGTTGCTAAAGCAAAATACCAAGCAATTTGAGCTCCACAAACCTCTTTATACTTAAATCTACACTCTTTTTGCTTTTGATTAACTATAGCATAAGCATCTGGCACAATATCTGGCACACTGTGATGATCAGTAATTATTAAATCTATTCCTCTATCTTTGCAAATTTTAGCAGATTCAACTGCTGCAATGCCATTATCTACAGTAATAATTAAATTTGCATCAACTCTATCTATAACACTTTTGCTAATTCCATAACCATCTCTAAAGCGATTTGGTATAATCCAATTTAGCGGATAATTAATAGTATCAAAAAACTCTCTAATTACAGTTGTAGCAACAACTCCATCTACATCATAATCACCAATTAAAGCTATATTCTCTCTGTTTTTTATAGCCTCTACAAGACGCTTAACAGCTATATCCATATCTTTAAAACTATTAGGAAGAGGCAAATCCTTAAGAGTTAAAAATTCGCCTTTGTGTCTATTGTAGAGCAGATTAAATATACTACTTTTATCAAGAATTTTCAATATTATGAATACCTTGTGCAGCTTTTACAAAGCCTAAAATTATAGGGTTTGGTTTTTGCAGTCTTGAGGTAAATTCTGGATGGAATTGAACACCTACAAACCAAGGATGTCCCTTTACTTCAACTGCTTCTATTAATCCATCTGACTCTCCAGTAACTTCTAAACCTGCACTCTCTAAAGCCTCTCTATAAGCTGGGTTTGCTTCATATCTATGGCGATGGCGCTCATAAATTATTGAACTATTATAAGCTTTATATAAATTACTACCCTCTTTTACCTCACACTTATACTCACCAAGCCTCATTGTTCCACCAAGAGGCGATGTAGTAGTTCTAACCTGTTTTGCTCCACTTGCATCTATAAAGCTATCAATTAAATAAATTAATGGCTCTTTAGTATTCTCATCAAACTCAACAGAGTTTGCATCTTTAATACCAACTACATTTCTTGCAAACTCTATTAAAGATAGCTGCATTCCAAGGCAAATTCCAAGATAAGGTATATTATTTTCTCTTGCATATTTTATAGAGGCAATTTTTCCCTCTACACCCCTTTCTCCAAAGCCACCTGCAACTAAAATACCATCTACACTCTCTAAAAACTTCTTAGCGCCATCCTCTTCTACCTCTTGGCTATCTACCCAAACAATCTCTACTCTTGCATCAATATTTGCTCCAGCATGAATAAGAGCTTCAGTAAGTGATTTATATGACTCTTTTAAATCCAAATATTTTCCAACAAAAGCAATTTTTACCTTATCTTTAGGATCTAATATCTTTAAAACCAATTCACTCCATTTAGCCATATCTGGTTTTAGCTCTCCAAGTTCTAGCTGTTTTGAAATTGGTGCTAAAATATTTTGAGTTAAAAAATTTAGAGGCACTCTATATATTGTAGCAGCGTCATTTGCTTCTATTACAGACTCTTTATCAATATCACAACTATATGCAATTTTCTTTTTTATATCAGCTGGAACTGGCTGTTCACTTCTTAAAATTATCATATTTGGCGTAATACCAATGCGTCTTAGCTCTCCAACTGAGTGTTGAGTTGGCTTAGTTTTAAGCTCACCTGCAACTTTAATATATGGTAGCAAAGTTACATGAATATTCATTACTCTACTGCTTCCAAGTTCATGTTTAATTTGGCGAATTGTCTCTAAAAATGGCAAACCTTCAATATCTCCAACAGTTCCACCAAGCTCAACTATTAAAATATCTTTACCTTCACCAGCTTTGTATATTCTCTCTTTTATCTCATTTGTAATATGTGGAATTACTTGGATAGTTTTACCCAAATAGTCCCCTCTTCTCTCTTTTTCTAAAACACTCTCATATACTTTACCTGTTGTAAAATTGTTTGCTTTGGTTAAAGAGGTATCTAAAAATCTCTCATAATGTCCCAAATCTAAATCTGTTTCAGCACCATCTTTTGTAACAAAAACCTCTCCATGCTCTAGTGGACTCATAGTTCCTGGGTCAATATTTATATATGGGTCAAGCTTTAATATACCCACATCTAAATTAGAAGCTTTTAGCAAAGTTCCAATACTAGCAGCAGTAATTCCTTTTCCTAAAGAGCTTAAAACTCCCCCAGTAACAAATATAAATTTAGTATCTTTCATCTTCTCTCTTTGATTATAGTAAAATTGGCATAATAACAGTTAAAAAGTTTTGACTCTTAACAACAAATGGCAAAGATGGCTCATTTAATCCAAACTCAAACTCACTCTCATCAACTTGAGAGATAAAATCAAATAGATATTTACTATTTACAGCAAAAGAGAAACTCTCTTCAATATCGATATTAGCTTCTATAACAGTTTTTGCTTCTTGAATATCATTTCCTGATGACTCTAGTGTAATTAAGTTTTTTTCAAAAGTTATCTTTATTTCTGGAGAAATAATATTTATAACCTTCATAGCATCTAAAATATCTTTTTTAGAAACTCTTAAATTATATTTAGTATTTTGAGGAATAATTCTCTCATAATCTGGATATTTACCATTAATTAAGCGACTAAATAGAAAGAAATTATCATTTTTAATTATAATATTTGTTTCATCATAAAATATATCTATTTTGTTTATAAAGAGTTTTTGAATTTCAATTATAGCTTTTTTAGGAATTATTAAATCTAGCTCCTCTTTTGAACTTTGATTTAGTTCTACAATTGCTAATCTTCTAGTATCTGTTCCAACTAGCATAGTTTTACTCTCTTTTATATCAAGCAATGCACCATTTAACTCATATTTAGGGTTATTTATATCAATTGCAGGAGTAATCTTTTTTAAACTTTTAATTAACTCTAAAGAGTCAATAGATATTTGAGATTTATTTTCAAACGACGGAAAAGTAGGATACTCTTCATAAGCAAAAGTAGGAAGTTTAAATTTTGTTCTTTTTTGTTTTATAATTAAATTTGACTCTTCAGTTTCAAACTCTATAATATCATCTTTTAGACTTCTAACAATATCTAAAAGTTTTTTTCCATTAGCAGTAAAAACTCCAGGTTCAGTAATATTAAATTGATCACTCTTTACCTCTAATCCTATCTCATTATCTGTTGCTCTAATTATTGTAATATCTTCACTAGCATCTAAAAAAATATGTGATGTTATATTTGTAGGGTCTTTTTTTTCTAAAAATGGTTGAGCATTTATTAAAATCGACTCTATTATATCTTTTCTTGCTGCTATCTTCATAAACTTCCCTTTATTATATAATAATTAGTATTAGTAGTATATCTTGATGTTTATGTGAAAAACTCTTCAAATTGCTTAAGAGCAGTTTCTTGGCTCTTTTTAATTTGTTTTTATTTTCACATCTCTTCACTACCTGTTTTTTTTATTATATCTTTTTTTTGTTTATTTTTACTATATTTTTTATCTATTTTGATTTAATTGTTTCAATTTTGTTTTGTATCTCTTCTATTAATACTTTTAAGTTTTCGTCATTTTCTATTATCTCTTCTATTTTCTTCATTGCATGGCTAATTGCAGAGTGATCTTTCATACCAAAATAGACAGCAATTTGTGGCATAGAGTTTGGTGTTAAATTTCTTGCTAAATATATGCAAATTCTTCTAGCTTCTACTATTTTTTTTGCTCTTTTTTTAGAGCGAATATCAGCTGGTTTTAAATTTAACTCTTTTGCAACAGTATCAATAATTGTATCTATTGATATACTCTTTTTCTTCTCATTTAAGTATTCTCCAATTAAGTTTTGTGCAAACTCTAGTGTAATATCTTGGTTTAAAAGGTTGCTCATAGCATTAAGTTTATTCATTGCACCCTCTATCTCTCTAATATTGTTACCAAGATTTGTTGCTAAATAGTTTATTATCTCTTCATTTAATCTAATTCCATTTAATTTTGCCTTTTTTTGAATAATAGCAATTTTTGTCTCTAGCTCTGGTGGGTTAATAGATACTAAAATTCCCCACTCAAAGCGATTTTTTAATCTATCTACTAATCCAGCAATTTTTTTTGGCTCTCTATCTGAAGTAATTACTATCTGTTTGCCAAGAGAGTGAAGCTCATTAAAGGTATGAAAAAACTCATCTTGGGTTTGCTCTTTTCTACTAATAAATTGAATATCATCAATAAGCAAAAGGTCGCAATTTCTATAATAATCTCTAAATCTATCCATTGTTTTAGAGCGAAGATTAGAGGTATATCTATTCATAAATTGCTCAAATGTGTTATAAATTATTTTACTTCCATCTTTTAGTAATTCATTTCCAATAGCTTGCATAAGGTGTGTCTTTCCAAGCCCCACACCACCATATATAAATAGAGGGTTATATAACTTTCCAGGTTTTTGAGCAACTCCTGTAGATACATTGTATGCCAATTTATTTGACTCTCCAATAACAAAACTACTAAATGTAAAAGTTGGATTTAATAGAGTTGAATTGTTTGTATTGCTCTCTTTTTTTCTAATAATACTCTTTTGCTTTGTTTTATTTTTGCCCTCTATATCTATTATAATTTCAGCCTTTATGCCACTTTCTACTTCGTAAAGGTGGGCAATTTTTTTAGCATATTTTGTATTTATCCATTTAGCTGATAGTATATTTTTTGCAATAAAAACTGCAAC
>JAMONW010000170.1 GCA_027066355.1 Campylobacteraceae bacterium | reverse complement strand
ACCAGAACCTTTAATTGTTAAAGAAAATGGCGTAAATCTTGCAATATATTTAGATGATGGCGCAATGGTAGGAGTATTTTTAGACCAAAAAAATGTAAGAAAAAAAATTAGAGATAAATATGCAAAAGGCAAAGATATTTTAAATACATTCTCATATACAGGAGCATTTTCTGTCTATGCAGCTCTTGGAGGTGCAAAAAGCACAACTAGTGTAGATTTGGCAAAAAGAAGCCTAGCTAAAACAAAAGAGCAATTTGAGATAAATAATTTAAGCTTAAAGAGCAATAAAATAGTAGTAGAAGATGTATTTGATTACTTTAAATATGCCTTTAAAAAGGGTTTAAAGTTTGATATGGTAATTGCCGACCCACCAAGCTTTGCTAGGAGCAAAAAACGAACCTTTAGCGCAAAAAAAGATTACACATCTCTTCTAAAAGATATAATTAAAATCACAAATAAAAGTGGAGTTATTGTAGCCTCTACAAATGCAGCTAATTTTAATATGAAAACATTTAAAAGTTTTGTTGAAAAAGCCTTTAAAGCTGAGAGTAGAAAATATAAAATTTTAGAGAGCTACTCTCTGCCAAAAGATTTTAGAGTATCTAAAAACTTTATTGAGGGCAATTACCTAAAGGTGTTATTTATAAAAGTAGATTAAAACCACATTCTCTTAATAACTTTATCTTTTGTTTTAATAGTATATAAAATTACACCAACTATATGCATAGCAATTAATGCCATTAATACAGTTGTGCTAATAGAGTGTATATTCGCAAATACTTTAACTAAAGATGTCTCTCCAAGATAGTTAGAAGCATCAGCTCCAAATAAAACTATACTACCTAAGTTAGAGAGTTTCGCAGTGGCAACTCCACTTATCCCAACTATAAAAATTATTAAATATATCAATCTATGATTTATATCTACAAGCACTTGTTTAGCTCCATTATATAGCTTTATATAAGGTTGTTTTTTTAATAAAATTAATCTAAAAACTAATAGTAAAATTGCAATTATACCTATAATTATATGCATCTTAAATGGTGCTAAATCACCACTTACTTTTGGTAAATCTGGCAACTTAAGTGTTGCTCCAATTAACAAAAATGCTAAAATCAAAGCGTGAATCCAATGGATTAAAATAAAATCTTTTGTATATTTTTGCATTAATTCTCCTAAAAAATTTTTAAAATAATACTAATCTAATATGTATTGAGTATGTATTATACTTATCTTTAACTAATTATTGTATATAATTATGAAAAAATGGAGTAAATATCATATGAAATACATTAATTATACACTTATATTGATACTAACTTTTCTATTTAGTGCTTGTTCTATTGGCACAACTCATCCTAAACCAATCTCAATGGCAAGATATAAAGCAACAATGAAGCCATATGTTAGAAGGGGCGAAGTTATTCAGCCAAGAGAGGTTTCTTTAAATCAAACACAAATAGGTTTAGCAAGTTGGTATGGACCAGGATTTAATGGTGGCACAACAAGCAGTGGGGAGAGATATAATATGTATGCCTACACAGCAGCACACAAAACATTTCCTCTTGGCACTATTGTAAAGGTGCAAAATTTAAAAAATGGAAAAAGTGTATTTGTTAGAATAAACGATAGAGGACCTTTTGTAAAGGGTAGAATTATTGATTGTTCATATGCGGCTGCAAAAAAAATAGGATTAGATAGAGATGGTGTAGCCCCAGTTAAATTAACAGTTGTAAATAAAATAGATCCAAAAGGATAATATCTTATTAGCTAATATTAAACTATTATTAATTCTTATATATAACTATTAAAATTTATTTTATTAATCCAAAATAAAGATATAATTATAAAAAAGATTAATATGACAAATATAATACCATTTATTTTAATAGGACTGATTTATTCAATTATAATATTTTTTGTAGTTGAAAATTTATCAATAAAGAGAGCAAAAAACTCTACAAGTAGTAGTTGTGAAATATATGATATAAATAAGGTATATATCTGTTTAGAGAAGTATCAAACTCTTAAATACTCACTAATTTATATAATTTTAATTGCAATTTATACAATAATAATAGCGATTATAGATTTTATACCTCACAATTTAGGTTTAGCAGAGATAGTATCATATGTTTTAAATTGCACACTTCTTGTTTGGCTATATATTTTAATCTTTAAATGAAGAAAAGATTTAATAATAAAAGTTTTTTCAGCTCTAATGTATGGAAGTCTATTTATCTTTGCCAATATTCTAGGATTTGCTTTAAGCTATCTATTTTTTAAATAGAATGGATATTGAGTTTAATTATGAGTTACATCTACTCTAGCAACTCATAAATCATCTCTTCATACTTTTTTAAATCTTTTTGATTAGCTTTTTTATCTCTAAATTTGCTATGTAAAGAGTCAAAATTTTTAAGTTGTTTTATAGAGATTTCATTATTTAAAGCTACCTCAAATTTAGCCTCTCTATTAGCATGAGTTTGATTTAATAATCTATTTGCAAAATTAACTGCACGATTTAGTAAAATAAAGCTAAAGTTTGGGTCGCTAACTGGTCCAATTTCTACAACTTTATTGCTTAAAAATTTAATTTTTGCTAACTCATCATATCCATAACTAGCCCCAACAAATCCAGCAGCTGCGCCAATTATTGTGCCTAAAAAAAAGCTGTGTCCTCCCACTGCTAAATCTATTAAACCACCAGCAGTTGCACTGCCAATTGTAGAAATTAAAACCAATTTCTCTTTGCTTAAGCCAAAAATCTCTTTAGACTCATTAGAAAAAAGTTCAAATCCAAATGGGTTTTTTGGCATCTCAAATAGACTATTTTTAAAGTTTAGAGTATCTTTTATATCTTTAAAAAGCCTCTCTTCTTTAGAAGCTAACTCTTTTTTAAACTCCTCTTTTAGCCTATCTTCATCAATATTTAGTAAGTGTGAACTTTTTGTTAGTTTATATCCAATAATTTCAGAAACCTCTTTTGCAATAAGTTTTGCAACCTCTCTTTTTTGGCTCTTTCTATACTCTTTTAAAAGCTCTATTGACTCTTTTAACTGTTTGTTCCACTTTGGAGTAATATGTCTTAGAGCCTCTATTAAATCTATATGGTCGCTAAAGGTGGCTTTTAGTGGATTAAAAGGTTTTATAATGCGAAAATACTGCCCTAGCACACTCTCCCACTCTTTTGTATAATCACCATCTCCAATATAATTTAAAATTGCCATAGATGGCTTAGCGCAATATCGCAAAATCTCCATCTCATACTCAAACTCATCACTATATGGCTTACTAGCATCTACAACATATATTATTCCACTATCATCATCCATAATTGGCTTTAGCAATTCGCACTCATCTTTAAAAGCACTATCACTGCAATAGGCATCTAAAAATTCCAAAACTCTCTTAGGGCGCTCATTTGCATTTGGATTACCCCTTTGTAAAATCTTCAAAAGCTTTCTTGGGCGCTGAAAACCAGGAGTGTCAATTAATTCATAAAATACTCTATCGCCTTTTTTAAGCATAAAACTACGCGCTTTTGTTGTGGTGCCTGGTTTATCGCTAATTGCTATACTATCATCAAGTGTTAATGTAGAAACAATAGAGCTTTTTCCCTTATTTGGATGCCCTACAACTACAAATTTTGGATGGCTCATACTATTACCTCATAATTTAACTCTAACTCATTTAATTTTCTTAGCCAAATATCAATATCACTCTTTTTTGCTTTGTCTCCTAAGCCTTGCAAAAATATAGATATTTTAGAGCTACTATTTTTATCTTTAAGCTCCTCTAGGTAGTCAAAAAAGTCTAAAATAGGTGGCTCCCACGATTTAACGCAAACTACAATATCATCTGCATCATCACTACTTGCTAAATTGCAATTAGTATGATATTTTATAAGTTTAAATTTGCGTTTTTTAAGCTCATCTAAGCTGATTTTATTGCTATAATTGCTACTTATATCTCTTAAATGCTCCTCATTTTTTTGTGCAATTATTTGAATTTTGCTACCTTTTTGCAAAACTTTTACTACAAAAAGTAAAATAGCTCTAAAGATTACCCCATAAGTTATAAGAGCCATTGCCAAATATTTCCACCAAGCACCAAGAAGTAGCGCACTATCAATTTGCTCTTTTTTAACAGCTCCGCCAAGCCTTACAAAATGGCTAATATCAGCTAACTTTTCACTAACAATACAATCACTACAAAAACCCTTCCAAATAGCAATAGAGTTTAAAAAGTGGCTCAATTCACTAGCGCTAATATTTAGTGTTGTAGCCCATCCAAAGGCAATATCTTTAACACTAATTGTAAAAACAAGAGCCACAAGAGCGCCAAAAGAGAAAGCAACACCAAAACTATATGAACTCTCTAAAGAGAGCAGAGTTTTACTATCTCTTTTAAAAATTAGAGCAAATAGTGAAAATATTGAAAACAAAAATGGCAAAAAAACAGCTACACCCAAAAAGACAAGTGCATTTACAAGCTCTTTGCCACTATATAAAAGTAATCCACTGCCAACACTAAAGCCAACAATAAACCCAACAATAACTAAAAAAAGAGTTTTATACTTTTTAAGTAGTTCTATCTTTTATCCTTTAATAAGTAGCCATTCTTCTATCGCCCTCTGCCCAAGGCACAAAGTTATACTCTGGGTCATCTTTTACTTTTGTAAAATACAACTTTCCACTATGTCGCCAAGCATCTAAAATTATACCATTTTTAAAGTCTTTGCTACCTTTTTTTAGCACTACAATTACATTATGCTCATTTAATTTATCTGCATTTGCTCTACCCCACCTAAAATCAAAGCTCTTAAAGTTTCTACTTTTTATCTCTTTTGTTAAATCTTCTACAAAATGAAAGCAAAGTCCCCTCTTTCGTTTACCAGAATTTACCAAAAAGTTGTGATAGAGTGGTGGAGATACAAGATGATACTCATTTGCTAACTCTTTTGAGTGGCTAACTGCTAAAACAGCTAACTCTCTAGCCTCATTTGGATTACCACCAAGCTCAATTAACATTTTTGTTAATTTTGATATTTTGGGGTTATCTTCTATTGTGTGTAAATTGGCATAATTTACACTGCCACATCCATTAATTGAAAAAATCAATAGTAAAATTAATAATACTCTTTTAAAAATTATCGACACTTTTTAACCTTTTATGGCTATAATTTTAGCAATAATTATACCAAAAAAAGGAAATTAATGAGATTAATATTATTAGTAGCAATATTTACAGCTTTTTTAAGCGCTCAAGTAGCAGATGTAAATATTAAAAAAGCAATTATAAAAATATATACAACTTCAAAAGACCCAAACTATAAAAAACCATGGACAAATAGAATTGTTCGCTCAAGTGGAAGTGGGGCAGTAATTGGAAGAGGATTAATTTTAACAAATGCACATGTTGTGGCAAATCAAACATATATTGAGGTGCAAAGATATGATATTGCAAAGCGTTATATTGCAAAAGTAGTAGCAGTATCACACGAGCTTGATTTAGCACTAATTACAACAGAAGATAAAGAT
>JAMONW010000169.1 GCA_027066355.1 Campylobacteraceae bacterium | reverse complement strand
AAAAAAATAAAAAAGGTAAAATTTTGAAAAAAGATGCACTTAATATTCCAAATATTTTAGCTTTTATAAGGCTACTTTTGGCACCTTTAATGTTTATGCTTTTGGTTAATAGAAATTTGCCTATCTTTGAGGGTATTCACTACTCTTGGTTAGATTTTGGAGCGGCATTTATATTTGTAGTAGCGAGTGCAACAGACTTTTTTGATGGATATATAGCAAGAGAGTTTAATCAAATTACTACTCTTGGGGCAATCTTGGATCCACTTGCTGATAAAATGCTGACTTTAGCGGGATTTTTAGGGCTTATGATGCTTGATCGTGCAAGTCCTTGGGCGATATATTTAATTTTAACAAGAGAGCTTTTTATAACAGGGCTTCGTGTAAATGCAGTTGCAAGTGGAATTGATATTAGTGCTAGTTGGATGGGTAAGGTAAAAACGGTTGCACAAATGTTTGCAATTGGATTTCTATTAATGGAGTGGCCTTATGCAACTGCCCTACTTTGGATAGCAGTTGCTCTAACTATATACTCTGGATATGAATATATTAGAGAATTTTTTGTAAAAGCTTATAGTTAGTGTGTAATAATTTAGCCAATATATGGAAATTGTAAATTTTATAAAAACTATTTAATTTTTTCTTAACATTAACTCATTTTTTAGATATAATAAAGAGAAAAATTATCTACTCTAAGGGATTTTTTGATGAGTTTTATTAGAACTTTAAAATTACTACTTTTATTTACTATTTTTTTAAGTGCGAGTGATCACTTTAAGCTCTATAAATTTAAGTCTGGAATGGTTTATTATGATGTAAAGACTTCAAGTTTTGATAATAATTTGAATTCTCAAGTTGAAGGAATAGCAAGGCTTATATTTGATAATTGGGGTTTAAAAGAGCTTAAAGAAGAGGATGTTGGAGAGGTTCAAAGAGGTGATTTTAATGAAACAAAGAGTCATCATACGCTTACTCTAGCAGACCATGGAACTATATATACAGTGAATTTTGATGACAAAAAGATATATAAAACAAGAGATAGAGATTTAGATATGGCAATTACAGAAAATCTTGATTTGTCTGATGAGAGTATTAAATCTTTAATTAAACTTGGTGCAAATAAAACAGGTAAAGATAAAGTTGCTGGATATGAGTGTGATGTTTGGGAGTATAATGATCAAAAAGTTTGTTTATACAAGGGAATACCACTTAAAATTGTTATTAAAAATTCTGGTTTTTTAAGTGAAAAAACAGCAGTTAAAGTGGTATTTGACAAAGAAATTCCTCCTAAAGAGTTTATGCTACCTAACTTTAAAATTGTTGAAGATAAATCTTATAGCAATAATAAAGCTTCTGCAGTTAGGACACAAGATTATATTTCATCAATTATTGAGCTTAAAAAAGAGATGGAGAAAAAAGGCGTTAATTTAGATGATAAAAACTTAACAATAACACCTAATTTAGAAAAAGATATAATTAATGCTCTTGGTAAAAAATATTTAGAAAAACAGAAAAAATATTTACCTTCTTTACTTGAAGCAATGAAAAAAGCAAAAGAGTGTATTAGAAGTGCGGCAAATAAAGAAGAGGCTCAAAAATGTTTGAAGCCTGTAGAAGATATTAATGATAAATTAGGGGATAGAACTCCATCATTTGATTTTGATAACTTAAATGATATTAAAAAACAACTTGCAATAAAAGAGTTAGATAAAGAGATAAAAAATACAGAAGTAACAGCTCAATGTGTTGATAAATACTCTAAAACAACAGATGTTATTACTTGCACAGAGGGGAAATTACTGCCTCAAGAGGGTTCAACTTCTCAAAGTGGCAGTGGATTGGTTCCTGCTAATGGAAATAATCAATAGGTGGTATTTGAGCTAAAACTCAAATGCTAAAAACTATTAACATACTTAACTAACAACTATAGACCATCAACTAGCAACTATAAGGTATTGGGTCTTTTACACCAGCCTCTTCAAAGCCTTTAAGGCGCAATCTACAACTATCGCAAACTCCACAGGCTAAATTACTATTTTTATAACAACTCCATGTATGTTCTAATTTTACTCCAAGTTCCAATGCTTTAGAAACTATTTGGGCTTTAGTTAAATGAATAAGTGGAGTTTTTATCTCTAAATTTGTATTATCATTTAATCCTAAATTTATTGAGTTTTCAATAGAGTTTATAAAGTTTTCTCTACAATCTGGATATCCACTACTATCCTCTTCTACTACACCAATATAGATTGCTTTTGAGTTATGTTTTTGTGCAAGTGCCGCAGCAATTGAGAGAAAAATTCCATTACGATAAGGAACATAAGTTATTGGAATACCTGGTTTTAAGCCAGAAGTTGGAATATCAAATTCATCTCCAATAAGTGCAGTGCTTCCAATTTGCTTAAAAAAATCTAAATCTATAACATATCTATCTTTTGCATCTAAATCGTTTGCAATTTTTTCAAATGCTTCTAACTCTTTATTTTGAGTTCGTTGTCCATAATTAAAGTGTAATGCAACTATTTCATAGCCATCTATTTGTGCAATTTTTGCAGCTAAAGCACTGTCCATACCACCAGAGATTATACATATTGCTTTTTCTTTGTTCATATTAAAACCTTTAGCACTAATTTTTTACTTAAAATTGGATACAATTATACAATGATACTTTTAGAGAACCAAACTAATTTTAATATTGACACAAAAATTTTAAATTCAATTGTTAATTATTTGAATATTTCAAAAGATATCGAGTTGTTAATAGTTAATAATAAAAATATAAGAAGCTTAAATAGAGAGTATAGAGATAAAGATATTGAAACCGATGTTTTAAGTTTTCCATTAGAAGATATTGATTTTATGCCTTTAGGTTCCATTGTAATATCTATTGATAAAGCAAAAGAGATGTCTGAACTCTACAAACATTGTATAGATAATGAAATAGCTCTTTTATTTACACACGGATTATTGCATTTGTTGGGATATGACCATGAAATTGATAATGGAGAGATGAGAAAAAAAGAGCAAGAGATAATTGAATATTTTAATTTACCAAAAAGTTTAATAGTTAGAGCAAAAGGGGAGTAGATGTTAGTATATCTAATATTTGTAGTATCGTTAGCAGCATTAATTTATGGTGCAGATTTAATAATTGATCAAAGTGAAAAAGTTGCTTTGAAATTTAATATTTCAGAGTATATAATAGGTGCTACTTTAATTGCACTTGGAACTTCATTGCCAGAGATGGCGGCTTCTATAACAGCAAGTTACAATGCTAAACCAGAACTATCTATATCAAATATAGTAGGAAGCAATATATTAAATATAACACTTGTTTTAGGTATTGTTTTAATAATTGCAAAAGATGTAAATCCAAGAAGAGATTTTTTTGCAAAAGATAGTTCTTGGGCGCTTTTCCCTGTTGTAATATTTACAGCGATAATTTTAGGTGGAGAGATTGACAGGATAGATGGTTTTGCACTGCTTATTTTAATGTTTGCATATATTTTGTTTTTAATTAAGCATGATAAAGATACAGTTGCAATTGCACATAGTAAAGATGAGTTACAAGAGATTAAAGAGTTTAATTGGCTTAAAACCATAGTTATATTAGTAATTGGCTTTATAATGGTTGTGTATGGCGCAGATTATGCAGTTGAGAGTGCATCTAAAATTGCAAAAAGCTTTGGTGTTAGTGATTGGGTTGTAGGAGTTGTTTTAATTGCTCTTGGAACTTCTATGCCTGAACTTGTTGTTTCAATTAGTGCAGCACTTAAAGGTAAAGCAGATATGGCAATTGGAAATATAATAGGCTCAAATATGGCAAATATAACTGTAGCACTTGGAGCAGCAGCAATTGCTAGACCAATTAAATTAGATTTTAGTATTTACACTTTTGATATAGCTACAATGCTAATTGCAACACTTATGCTAGTATTTATTACAGCAAATAAGATGTATTCTAAACCTGCTGGAATATCTTTAATAACACTATTAATTATTTTTATGAACCATACTATAAAGAGTGTAATTTAAAAAGAAGTATTTTGGCTATTATAGAAAAATTAATAATTCATAATTTTCTATAAATGCCAAGTAATAAATAGTTTGTAAATATATCTAATATCTAATTATGCACAAGAACTACATATTCCATAAATATTTAACTCAATATCTTTGTAGTTAAAATTATTATTATTAGATAACTGTTCTGAAAGTAGTAAAATTTCGTTATTTAACTCAACATCTGTAACTTTGCCACAAACTTTGCAAATTAAATGACTATGTCTATCTTTTATTATTTCATATTTTGATTTAAAATTATTTAATGCAACCTCTTTTAATAGTGCTTTTTCTACTAAAGCAGTAATATTTTTATATACAGTTGCTAAAGAGATTGTAGGATTACTCTTTTTTACTATTTCATAAATTTCATCAATATTTGCATGTCCTAGTTTTTCAATAGTATTTAGAATATCAATTCTTTGTGGAGTAGCTTTTAAACCATACGATTTTAAAAGTTCTATATTTATATTTTGCATAATACTCCTAAATTAATTTTAAGGCAAAAGAGCTTATAGCTCTTGTGCATGTTTTGCAAGGTAATCTGCCACACCATTAGCATCTGGCTTCATACCTTCATCACCTTTTGTCCAACCTGCTGGACAAACTTCTCCATGTTCATTTGTGAAAAGCATAGCATCTACCATTCTTAACATCTCATCAACATTTCTACCAAGTGGTAAATCATTAACTACTGCATGTCTTACAGTTCCATCTTTATCTATCAAAAAGCTTCCTCTAAGAGCAACAGAGTCATTTAATAAAACATCATAATCTCTTGCAATCTGTTTTGTAATATCAGCTACAAGCGGAAAATTAATTCTTCCAATTCCACCTTTTTCTACTGGTGTTTCTCTCCATGCAAAGTGGCTAAATTGAGAGTCAATTGAACAACCAATAATATTAATTCCTCTATCTGTAAACTCTTTTGCTCTATGTGAAAAAGCAATAATTTCACTTGGACAAACAAATGTAAAATCTAATGGATAGAAAAATAGTACTGCTCCGTTTTCTCCAAAGTTTTCATAAAGATTAAAATCTTCAACGATTTGTCCATCTGCTAAAACAGCAGTTGCCGTAAAATTTGGTGCTTTATTTGTTACTATCATAATTTCTCCTAATTAATAATTTTTATTTGTAGCAAAATTATAGCATATTGTGCTTAACTTTACTTTATATTTCTTCAAAACTATATTTAATTTTAATTTCTCCATATTTCACATTAATTGGTTTATATAATAATGTAGCATTATTACTATACCACTCACTATTTATGTTTATAGAAAAGTTATCTTTAATAATCTTACTTTTGAAGGTTTGATTATTTTCTAAAAGTGATATTTTTGCAATACCTTTGATATTACCTGAAATATTAATTTTTAGTGATACAACATTATTTGTAGATGAAGGAAACTTTTCTAAATTTATTGTTTGTTTTCTTTTAACATTGTATATTATAGATTCTTGATTATAATTATATTCATTATCA
>JAMONW010000168.1 GCA_027066355.1 Campylobacteraceae bacterium | reverse complement strand
GCACCAAATTGCACTTAATGTTATTCCTCAAGTTGATAAACCTATGGATAATGGTTATACAAAAGAAGAGATGAAAATGACAAACGAAACAACAAAAATATTAGGTGCGAATGTGCCTGTTAGTGCTACTTGTGTTCGTGTGCCAGTGCTTAGAAGCCATAGCGAAGCAGTTACTGTAACTTTTGCAGATGATGTAGAAGTAGATGTAGAGCAAGTTAGAGTTGCGCTTAATAATTTTGAAGATGTTGAGGTTATGGATAATTTAGAAGAGAGTATATATCCAATGCCAATTGTAGCAACTGATACTGATATAACATTTGTTGGTAGAATTAGAAAAGATTTATTTCAAGATAATATTTTACATATATGGGTAGTGGCAGACCAAGTGCGTGTAGGAGCTGCAACAAATGCAGTTAGAATTGCGCAAAAATGGATAGAGATGGAGGACGTTTAAATATGAAACATAATGCAAGTGAAGTAAAAAGCTCTAAAATTAAAAAATCAAAAGATGAGATAGGTCTTTTAGAAAAGATATTTGAAGGCACTATATGGAATAGTAGATTTATTGTAATTTTAGCAGTAGTTTTTGGTCTTTTAGGTGCTATAATACTATTTATTGTGGCATCTTATGATGTTGCAGGAATTGCTAAATATGCATTTAATGGTATTTTAGCTCATCCTCATCCTGAACATTTTCATGAAAATATTGTTTCAGGAATAATAGGTGCAGTTGATTTATATTTAATAGCAGTTGTAATGTTTATTTTTGCATTTGGGATATATGAGTTGTTTATATCACATATAGACGAAGCAGAGGGACACCATGGACAGATATTAGAGATTAATTCACTTGATCAGTTAAAAGATAAAATTGCAAAAGTTATAGTTATGGTTTTAATTGTTAATTTTTTTCAAAGAGTTTTACATACAAACTTTTCTACACCACAAGAGATGTTATATTTTGCAGGTTCAATATTTGCATTATCGTTAGCACTATATTTTATGCATAAAGGGAGCAATCATTAATGAGTAAAATTTTTGTAGATGCCTGTTTAGGTAAAGAAACACCATATACACCAGTTTGGATGATGCGCCAAGCTGGAAGATATTTGCCAGAGTATAAGGAGGTTAGGGCAAAGGCAGGAGATTTTTTAAATCTTTGTCATAATCCTGAAATGGCAGCAGAGGTTACTTTACAGCCAGTAGATATAGTAGGTGTTGATGCAGCAATTATGTTTAGCGATATATTGGTTGTTCCAAATGAAATGGGAATGGAGCTTAAATTTGTAAAGGGTGAAGGTCCTGTTTTTAGTAATCCTATTAGAAGCCAAGAAGATTTAGATAAGCTAAGTGCTGGTGAAGCAACAGCTAATAAACTTACCTATGTATATGAAACAATAAAAATAGTAAAAGAGAAATTAGCAGATGATAAAGCCCTAATTGGTTTTGCAGGAGCGCCTTGGACACTTGCAACTTATATGATAGAGGGGCAGGGGAGTAAAACATATAATATATCTAAAAAGATGATGTATAGCAATCCTGAACTTTTACATAATATTTTAGCTAAAGTAACAGAAGTTGTAAAATATTATCTACTTAAACAGATAGAAGCTGGTGCTGATGTAGTTCAAATTTTTGATAGTTGGGCAAGTGCGATTGAGCCAAGTAAATATGATGAGTTTAGTTGGAAATATATGGTTGAAATTGCAGACTTTTTAAAAGAGAGACACCCTGAAGTTCCAATTATAATGTTTCCAAAAGGTGTTGCTGCATTTATTGAAAGAGGCTTAGTTTATGGTAACTTTGATGTATTTGGAGTAGATTGGGGAACTCCAATGGCTTTAGCAAAAGAAAAACTTGGCAATAGATATGTGCTTCAGGGAAATATGGAGCCAACAAGATTATATAGTAAAGAAGCAACAAAAGAGTGTGTAAGTTCATTAGCAGAACTTATGAAAGATGGAAGACATATTTTTAATTTAGGACATGGTATATTACCAGATGTTCCAGTAGAAAATGCAAAATATTTTGTAAATCTTTGTAAAGAACTTAGTAAAAGATAGAAAATACAAGAAGGCTTTTCTTGTATTTTAAGAGGGTATTAAAATTGGATTTTTTACATAATTTAATATTATTAACAACAATTCATCTATTAGCTGCAGCTACCCCTGGACCAGATTTTATTCTTATTAGCAAACAAACTCTAAGTTATGGTAAAAGGGCAGGGTATTTAACAGCACTAGGTATTGCCTTGGGGTTATCTATACATATTTTATATTCATCTTTAGGTTTAGCAACACTTATTGCGCATTCAACTACTGCATTGATGATAATAAAAGTTTTAGGTGGAAGTTACCTTATTTATATTGGATATAATGCACTAAAATCAAACTCTTCAGTAATTGAACCATTAGAGATAAAAAAAGATATAAAAAATTCAAAACATATTGTTGTAGGTTTTTTAGGTAATCTTTTTAATCCAAAAGCACCTATCTATTTTTTAGCACTTTTTACTTTAGTTTTATCTCCTAATATGCCAATGTGGCAGTTGCTTTTTTATGGGGTTTGGTTAATGATTTTACAATTTATATGGTTTGCATTTGTTGTAACTTTTTTAACTATTCCTAAAATTAATAAGAAATTTCAAGAATTTTCACACTACATAGAAAAGCTTTTAGGTGGAGTGTTGATAATTTTGGGTATAAAAATAATATTTAGCAAAAACTAAGTTGTCATCTTGAAGATATAGATTTATTAATTTGTTGATAAAATATTGTATTTTATTGAAGTTTTATAGTGTAGGTTTCCCTTTTCATCTTTTATATCTTCAATAGTTGGTGTGTCTGCAAGTTCTATTTTATAATCTATATTATTAAATAATTTTTTTGCAACTTCATCATCAATATATCCTAATTTAAAATTATTATTTCCATAAACTGCTATTCTATTAATATCTGCTTCAATTTTGTGATTTATTTTTAAATTATTTGTTTCATTTTGGCGTAACCAATCTTTTATATTACCTATAAAAAGCTCAGTATTTATTACTGATAAAGGTTGATAATATGTTTTATTTTTATAAGGTTTAGGTTTATATATTTCAGCTTTTACTTTATTATTTTCTGCATTCATTAAAATTGAAAAAATAAGCATAATTAAAATTATTATTAAAAACCACATAATAATCCTTATAAATATTCAACCAAAATTATATATTAAATTATAGCAAAATATTAGGATTATTAAAAATAAAAAGAAGTTATATTAAAAAAAGCTAATAAGCTGGGTGCTTATTAGTAAAATTTTAAAGATTTGCACTTTTCTTTACAAACTCTTCCATCTCTGCAACTATTGGCTCTAATTCGCGCTCTGCATCTATAATTTTTAGTAAGTTCTTATCTGTATAAAAATTTTGAATTTCTGCTAATGGCTCATTATAGATTTTCATTCTGCTTACAAAAACCTCTTCATTATCATCACTTCTTTGCTCTCCTGGTGCTGCTTGTTCAGCTCTGCCAAGAATTCTCTCTCTTGCTACTGCTTCACTTACTCTTGCTTCAATAACTGATAGTAGCTCTATCTCATCTTCATTTTCTAAAAGCTTATCAAACTCTACCATCTGCTCAACACTTCTTGGGAATCCATCAATAATTACAACATCTCTATCACTTCCTTTAATAGCGCTAATAATAGTATTTAATACAATTTGAAGTGGCACAAGCGCACCTTTTGAGATGTAGCTATCTATCTCTTTTCCAAGTTCACTGCCACTTGCAACTTCAGCTCTAAGCATATCTCCAGTAGAGTAGTGAGCTATTTTATCGCTATTTCTTTCAGCAATTATACTTGCATCTGTTGTTTTACCACTTCCTGGTGCGCCAATAATTAAAAAAAGTTTTTTCATAATTTTCTCCTATTTATTTAAGTTTCTTTTTATTCTTAAGCCAAGCTCTTGCAGTTGTTCAGCATCTACATCACCAGGAGCTTGTGTTAGCATACATTGCGCTCTTTGAGTTTTTGGGAATGCAATTACATCTCTAATACTATCAGTTTGTGCTAAAAGCATTATTAATCTATCAAATCCAAGTGCAAATCCACCATGAGGAGGCGCACCAAATTTAAGTGCATCTAGTAAGAATCCAAACTTCTCTTGTGCTTCTTCTTCTTTAATACCAAGAAGTTTAAATACCTCTTCTTGCACCTCTTCTTTATGAATACGAATACTTCCACCACCAAGTTCAGTTCCATTTAATACAATATCATAAGCAATAGATTTAATATCTTCTATATCATCATAAACAAATTTTCCATCTTGAAGTTGTGGCATTGTAAATGGGTGGTGTAGGGCTTTTGTTTTGCCTTCTTCTACTTCAAACATTGGGAAATCAATTACCCATAAAAATCTATACTCATCTTCATTAATAATTCCCATTAAATCAGCTAAGTATAGTCTAAATCTACCCATATAATCTAATACAGTCTTTTTATCTCCCGCACCAAAAAATACTACATCACCAACTTTTAAATCGCAAATATTAATAATCTCTTTTAAATCATTAGGCTCAAAGAATTTTGTTAAAGGACCTTTTAATCCATCCTCTTTCATTTGAAAATACCCTAAACCTTTTGCTCCAAATTTTCTTACATAATCTTCAAAGCCTTTCATTTGGCGTTTACTAAATATGTTATCTCCATTTGGAACTTTAAGTGCTTTAATACGGTTTTTCTTTTTATCTTTTGCAATAGAGCTAAAAATTTCATTTGATGAGCGTTCAAAAATATCAATAACATCTACCATTGCCATATCAAATCTCAAATCTGGCTTATCTGAACCATACTTTTCCATAGCTTCATCATAGCTCATTCTCTCAAATTTGGTAGGAACTTTGTCGCCTTTTCCACAAGCTGTAAAGATATCTCTAATAAGTTTTTCTGCAACTTCTAAAACATCATCTTGCTCACAAAAGCTCATCTCTACATCTATTTGTGTAAATTCTGGCTGTCTATCGGCTCTTAAATCTTCATCTCTAAAACATTTTGCAATTTGGAAATATCTATCAAATCCACTAACCATTAATAACTGTTTAAATAGTTGAGGAGATTGGGGTAGGGCAAAGAATTCTCCTGGAAATACACGGCTTGGCACAAGGTAATCTCTTGCTCCCTCTGGTGTGCTTTTTGTTAAAACTGGAGTTTCAACCTCTAAAAAGCCTTGCTCTGCTAGTGAGTTTCTAGCCGCAATTGCAGCTTGAGAGCGCAATTTAAAAATATTATGCATCTTTGGTGTTCTTAAATCTAGGTATCTATATTTAAGTCTAATCTCTTCATTTACATTTTCATCACCTAAATCAAATGGCATAGGTAAAGAGCGGTTTTCTATCTTTAACTCATCTACTACAATTTCTATTTTACCAGTTTTTAGTTTTGGATTCTCTAATCCTTCGCCTCTTGCTCTAACTTTACCTTTTGCAATAAGCACAAATTGATCTCTTACTTCATCAGCAACTTTGTGTGCTTCTTGGCTATCAGCTGGGTCGCAAACTAGCTGAACTACTTCGTCATTATCTCTAATATCAATAAATATGACTCCTCCATGATCCCTACGACTTGCTACCCAACCAGCAACC
>JAMONW010000167.1 GCA_027066355.1 Campylobacteraceae bacterium | reverse complement strand
TATATATTGTATCAAAAATTACTTTACAATTTTAATTTGAATTAAAAGATAGATACACTCTAAAATTAAATTTTAAACTATTAAATACAAATAAATAATAATATTTAAAGAAAATAAAGAAAAAAAATACCATTATATGGTATAATTTTAGAAATAACTATATCTGGTGGTATTATGAAAAATATTTTTTATATTAAAAAAATTATCTTATCTGCTTTTATAAGCATCTTAATTGGTTGTGGAGGCAGTGTATCAAATAACAATGAAGTATCAAATAGTGGCAATAGTGATATTGGTGGCAGTAGCCCTACTCATCAAAGTTCTAATGATAACAACAGCAGTTCAAATAACCAAAACAGTTCAAACAACCAACAAAATAGCCAAGATGAATTTTCGCAAACTCAATATAGAGGGTTGCAGTTTTATCCTAAAAAACTAAGTTCTAGCGATTATACTTTAGAGCAATTAAATGATTATGATTTTAATGCTCTCTCAAAAGAGCAAAAGTTAATTGTTGCTAATAACCTTTTAAACTCTCTATTTTTTGGATACCCTCTAAAAGAGCTTAAAAGCAAAATCAATAGTGGTAAATTTATTAGCTCCATTAAAGATAGTTTAAAATTAAATAAAAATAATATTGGATATATAGAAAATCATATTTTAGATAATGACTACTTTTATCAATACGACTCTACAAAAACATGGGCAAAACCACAAGTTTTAACAATTTTAACACGCTTTTATGCAATGAATAAACTTGATAGATACTACTATAACAATTGGATAGCATACATCTTAACCCAAACTATAATGTTTTCACCTGCTGAAGAGTTAAGCTCTACTCACACACCAGATATGGCAAATGTATATAATAGGCTAGTAAATATGCTCTCTATAAATTCAGGTATGAGATATATTACCTATGTTCATATGCAAAGCCAAGAGAATTGGCGTCGTTTTAGAAGCCCAGAAGATAATGGACGCGAAATGCTTGAAATTTATACACTAGATACTAAAGATTCAGATGTTCCACTTGCTGCAAAAGCTTTGCAAAATTGGAAATTAAATACAGATAGTGATACTTTAGAGGTTGCTTTAAATAAAAATACTACCCCTCTTAATCTATTTGGCACAACTGTAACTACTGGTGAAGATTTTTATAGAGAATTGGTAAAATCAAAAGCTTTTCAAAAGGGCGTTACAAAAAGATTAGTTGACTTTTTCTTTCCAAACAAAACTAAAGAAAAAAAAGAGGAGTTAACCAATACAATAGTTGCAAGTAATCCAGAAACTTGGCAAGATATTTTAACACAAATACTATTTTCAAAAGAGTATCTACTACACAACAATAGACCCCTAAGTGCAGAAGAGAGATTTTACTCATTTACAAAAAAAACAGATTTTAAAGTTGTAAGAAGAGAGTTTTATAACTTTAGAGTGGCTTTAGAGAATATGCATCAAGCTGTAATGAAATATAAATTAGGAAAAATAGATAGAGTCCCTTTAGATACACTCTCATTTGCTTACTATCATAAATATATTAGAGAGCATCTATTTATGAATTTTAGTTATGAAATGGATAAAATAGATAGAGATAACTGGAGATATGATGGTATAAGTGATAACTTTTTTGATTGGAAAAACTTTGAGTATGATAGCAGTGATGATCCAAAGACTCTAAAGAGTTTTGTAACATATATCTTTAATGCTGTTATAGGCAGAAACCCAACAGATGATGAAATTGCTCTTTTTAAATCACACTTTATAACAAATAAAGATGGCAAAGAGCTTTTTAAAGATGAGTTTAATATATTTAAGAGTTATAGCGATAAAACAAAAGAGGCAAAAGAGCAGTTAAGCAGAAAGAAAAATATGGCTTTTGCTATTTTAGATTATTTATCAAGATTGCAAGATAGTTATACATTAAGTGAGGTAGAGTAATGAATAGAAGAGATTTTATAAAACTAACTGTTGCTGGAGCAGTTACAACACTAATGCCAAGCTATACATATGCTTCAAAATTAGATTTAAGCAAAATTCAATTTGATAGCAATATTTATAGCAAAAATAAAGCACAAACTATAATAGTATTTTTAGCCGGTGGAGCAAGTCAATTAGCTGGAAACTTAACAAACTTAGATGAGATAGAGCAGCACTCTCAAAATAGCTACAAAAAATACTTTAGAGCCATTACCCCAACACAAAATGGATGTTGGCAAGAAGCAGGTGGAACTCATATTGAGAAGATGATAAACAATGGAGATTTAACACTATTTAGAACTTGCTATTCTGCTATTAGAGAAGCAAAAGGAAATAAAGCTCATGGCATCTGTAGCGAACAAAATCAAAAAGGTAATTTCGATACAAGCCAAGCTGGTATAATTACAAAAATTGCAAAAATTTTAGAAGATAATGGTGCTATTAATGAAGATAGCATATTGCCATTTATAACAATGGGAACAGAGAACTATTTTTATGCTCAAGATGATATTTCAATTCCTGGATATCTAAAACCAATAGGTATGAATAGTAATTTTAACAACCCTTATAAAAGAGAACTTTGGAGTAAACGCCCTTGGATTTACTACACCAAAGAAGAGAGAGAAGAGAAAAACTACAATAAAAGTGATGATGAAGGTGGCTTTGACCCACAATTTTCAAAAGATATGGATAGATTAGCACAAGAGCATAATAGAGATGGCAAGATAAAAAGCGCCTTTGCTAAAAGAGAAGAGTTATCAAACTTTATTAATAGCCTAAAAAGCATTGAAACACCAGATTTAGGAGATGAAAACTACCCTCTAAATAATCTTTTTGCCAATAATTTAAAAGCTGCTATAACAATTTTAGATAAAAACCCAGATACCAAAATAATTACTATTGGAAATGCTGGACTGGGAGGCTGGGATGACCATAATGAGTCAAGAGATTATGTAACTAGAGCAGAGGGGCTTTTTAAATCTCTACGCTCTGCAATGGCTCATTTAAAAGCTCTTGGTAAAGATGGCACAATAAATATTATGGTATTTGCTGAGTTTGGAAGAAATGTAAATTTAAACTCTGCTTTTGGCTGGGATCATGGAAATTTACAAAACTATTTTATACTTGGAGGCAAAGATTATTTTACACACAAAGGTATTGTAGGCGAAACAAGAGTAGATGTTACTGGTAAATTAAATCGCCTCTGGCTCAAACCAAAAGATAAAAGCTACTGGTTTGAGCCAATGAGTATTGCTGCAACTATATATAAAATATATGGTATTCAAAACCCACAAGAGCTAACTGGAGGATATGAAGCAGTTAAATTTATATAAATGGAGTTAGGCTACTATTTTTTTAAAAATAGTTTTGCCAAATTAGCTTTATGATAGTTAATGCAACAACTACCAAAAAGAAGCCTCTAATAAATTTAATCTCTTTTTTGCTAACTAAATTAGAGCCTAAAAATGCTCCTATGATTTGCCCTGCTCCCATTACTAAACCTGCCATCCAAACAACTAAACCAGAGTATATAAAAAGACTCAAAGATACAATATTGCTTGTAAAGTTAAATAGCTTTGTTTCAGCAGTTGCACTTTTTAAATCAAGCCCTAAAAGTAGCACTAATGCCATTGTCCAAAAGCTTCCAGTTCCAGGGCCAAAAAAGCCATCATAAAAACCAAGTAACAATCCAAAAATAGTATAAAATAGTGTGTGTGAAATTTTGTGTTTTTGTTTTGTTGCTCCAAGTTTTGGTGTTAAAATTGTATATATAAATATTATAATTAGCATTACAATTATAAGAGAAACCAAAGCATCAGCCCTAAATAGTTGCACAACATATGCCCCAATTGCTGCACCTATTAGTGTCCAAAACACTCCCAATAAAAGCTCTTTAGGATTCATTAGACCAACTCTTGCATAATTTAGTGCAGATGTAAAAGAGCCAAAACTACTTTGCAGTTTGTTTGTAGCTAAAGCTTGGTGTGGTGGTATGCCAACAGCAAGTAGAGCTGGTAGAGTAATAATACCTCCACCACCAGCAATAGAATCAACAAAACCTGCCATTATTCCACTAAAAAACAAAATAACAAGAGCTAGGATATCAAGTTCCATAATTAAATATCTCTCTATACTTCTCTTCATCAAAAGCTACAATAACGCCACCATCTTCTAGCTCAAGGACAGGGCGTTTAATTAGTAAATTCTCTTTGCAAAGCCACTCCCTTTTGCCGTTACTGTCTAAATTTAACTCTTTTAACTTTAAAGTTCTATACTTTGTGCCACGATTATTAAAAAGCAAATTTATATCAACCTTCTCTAACCACTTATCTATTTTATCACACCCAACTGGCTCTTTTTTAAAATCTACAAACTCATACTCTATGCCATTTTCATTTAAAAATTTTAGAGCCTTTTTAACGCTACCGCAAGTTTTAATTCCATATACTTTTATCACTATTTCTCCTTTTTTGCGTAATTATATTATTTTTGTCTTTAACTTTTTAATTTGATAAATTTTAGATTTTAAGATATATTTATGGTATTATTGCTTATAAAAAATATATCAACTAAAAAAGAGAATAGATATGAATAGAGTAGATGATATTATAGCTATAGTTGGACCAACGGCAAGTGGTAAGAGTGATTTAGGGGTAAAATTAGCAAAAAAACATAATGCAGTAGTGCTTTCTGTTGATTCTCTAAGTGTCTATAAAGAGATAGATATTGCCTCTGCTAAACCTACTTTAGAAGAGAGAGATGGGGTTTTACACTTTGGCATAGATATTTTAAATCCAAATGAAAAATTTAGTGTAATTGAGTTTTTAAATGAATACAAAAGAGCAAAAAAATATGCCCAAAAAGAGGGCAAAAAACTCATTATTGTAGGTGGAACTAGCTTTTATTTAAAAATTTTAGTTGATGGCATTAGCCCTATGCCAAAAGTTACTCAAGAGCTAAAAGCAGAGGTTAATGAAATTTTATTGAATTTAAAAGAGGCATATAAACTTTTAGAGCAAGTTGATAAAGAGTATAGCTTAAAAATTAAGCCAAATGATAGATACAGAATAGAAAAAGCTTTAACTATTTATAAAGCTACAAAGAAGCCCCCTAGTGAATTTTTTAAAACCAATAAAGCTAAACCAATAGAACCAAATTTACCAATTTATGAAATAAAAATCAAAAGAGAAATTTTAAGAGATAGAATTTTTAAACGCACTAAAAAGATGTTGCAAATGGGGTTAATAGATGAGGTAGCATACCTTGAGCATAAATATAGCAAAACTCCTCAAGCAATGGGTGCAATAGGTATTAAAGAGGTATTAGATTACTTTGATGGAGTTTATACCAAAGATGAGTTAGAGCAAAAAATAGCCACCAACACAGCAAGACTAGCCAAAAGACAAGTTACTTTTAATAAAAGCCAACTAAAAGTTAAAGATATAGAGTTAATTATATAACTATTTATCCATGCAAAAAGCAAAATAAATTCTCTCTTTGGCAATAAGAGTAATAATTTTGCAATAATAGCCAAATTTAAAAGCCTAAATATAGATATAACCCCAGTTGTAGAAGCTTTGGGTGTAGTTAAATACTATACAACACTCTCAAATCCTCTAATATTGGAACACTCATTGCATAGCTATAATTTTGTTTTTGTGGAAGCAAGGTTTTAACCTTACCAAAGAGTTTAGTATGCTCTTATAAATTATATTTTTAGCCGAGCTT
>JAMONW010000166.1 GCA_027066355.1 Campylobacteraceae bacterium | reverse complement strand
CTTTAGGGCAGGGGATTGCAAATGCGGTTGGTTTTGCAATGGCAAAGGTTTATACTGCTAGTAAGGTAAATAGCGAAACTTGCAAATTTATTGACCATAAAGTTTACTGTTTTTGTGGAGATGGCGATTTGCAAGAGGGAATTAGCTATGAGGCTTGTTCTTTAGCAGGGCGCTTAAAGTTAAAAGATTTAATTTTAATTTATGATAATAACCACATTACAATTGAAGGCGATACAAGCATTGCTTGGAGTGAAGATGTTGCAAAGCGTTTTGAAGCGCAAGATTGGAATGTTTTAAAGATAAATGGACACTGTTTTGATGAGATTGATGAGGCTCTAACAGAGGCAAAAAGTGCAAATAAACCAACAATAATTATAGCAAATACAATTATTGGTCGTGGTGCAATGGAGCTTGAGGGGAGTGCAAAAACTCATGGTTCTCCACTTGGTGAAGAGATTATAAAAGAGGCAAAGAAAAAAGAGGGTTATCCACTAGAGCCATTTAGTATTGATAAAGAGGCGCGAGAGGAGTTTAGAAAAGCAATACCAAGAGGTGAAGAGGCGCAAAGAGCTTGGAGGCATCTATTAAAACAAGCTCCACTTCCTGAGCAAAATGAAGCTTTAGAGAGAATGTTAAAACCAGATTTTAGTGCTATTGAGTGGCCAGATTTTAGCAGTGAGCCTCAAATGGCAACTAGAGATAGCAATGGTAAAATTTTAAATGCAATTGCAAAAGCAGTGCCAAGCTTTATTGGAGGAAGTGCAGATTTAGCGCCATCAAACAAGACTGAACTTAAAGATTTAGGCAATTTCCCAAATGGAAAAAATATACATTTTGGTATTAGAGAACACTCAATGGCTGCAATTACAAATGCAATGGCACTTTATGGAACAGTAATTCCATTTAATGCAACTTTCTTTGTATTTAGCGACTATTTAAAACCAGCTGCAAGAGTAGCAGCACTTACTAAAATTAAAAACTATTTTGTATGGACTCACGATAGTATTGGTGTTGGAGAAGATGGTCCAACGCATGAGCCAATTGAGCAACTTAGCCAATTTAGAGCTTTGCCAAACTTTTATGTATGGCGTCCAGCAGATGCAACAGAGAATGTAGAGGCTTGGAAAAAAGCATTAGAGATTGATGCCCCAAATGCATTTGTGTTAAGTCGTCAAAAGTTAAAAACACTTAAGCCAAAAAGAGATTTTGGAGAGGTAAGCAGAGGTGCTTATATTGTTAAAAAACGAGAGGGTGCAGTAGTTACAATTATGGCAAGTGGAAGTGAGCTAATGCCTTCGCTAATGGCTGGATGCTACCTTGAAAAGATGGGTGTTAAAGCAAATGTAGTAAGTGTGCCTTGTTTTGATCTGTTTGATGAACAAGATAGAGAGTATAAAGAGGCTATAATTGATCCAAATACAAAAGTTTTAGCAGTAGAAGCAGCAAGAGGTTTGGAGTATTATAAATATGCAAATGAAGTGCTTGGAATGCAAAGTTTTGGCTCAAGCGCTCCAGCAGATAAATTATTTGAAAAATTTGGCTTTACTATTGCAAATATTAAAGCTAAGGTTTGCGAAATGATAGGTGTTGAAAATAGATTAGTTGAGATTAAAGGGGAGAAGAATTAGTTAGTAAATAGTGATTAGTGATTGGTGATTGGTGATTAGTAAAGTTGAATGGTGTTTGAGTGGGGATATAAATCTTTAATATAACACTTTTTACTGTAGCTCTTTTCTCTTTCGCTCTTTTTTGCTAGAGTTTGAAAATTTTATTAAATCATCTGTTGTTTTAATATATTTAGGTAAATTTTTTAGAGATTGCTCCATAATTTTCCATGAACATAGAGCATCAGAGTAGGCTCTATGGTGTGCTAACATATCAATATTTAAAGTATCACAAAGTCCAAGAAGTCCATATTTTTCACTTTCAATGGTTCTTTTGGCAAGTTCTATGGTGCATAAACGCATATTCCCAATACATCCTAAGCCAAAGCGTTTAAAAGATGCACTTAAAAATGTATAATCAAACTCAACATTGTGTGCTACAAATACGGCATCACCCAAAAATATTTTTAATTTTGTAAGAGCTTCTCTCCTGCTAGGCGCTCCTATTAAATCTTGGGGTTGTATGCCTGTTAAATCTACTATATTTTGTGGCAAATAAGCACAAAATACATAACTTTCTAATCTATCTACTATTTTGCCATCTTTTACTTTTACAGCACCAATTTCAATAACTTGAGAGCGACCTGGTTTAGAACCATTGGTTTCAATATCTATAACAACATACTCTTGGTGTTTGTAAGATGTGTGCATAGGTTTAAATTTATATCCATTTTTAACCTCTTTAATTGGGTAACCAGAAGCGATAACAAGTTCAGCTATTGTTGCTTCATCTTCAGTTATTGTAGAGTGTTTTTTAATGAGAGAATAAAATCTATCATAACTTAAAAAGCCACCATTTTTTCTAAAAGCATTAGTTAGAGGTTCAAAGAGATTTTGCATTTTTTATAAACTCTTCTATTTTAGTGTAATCTTTTTTGCCTTTTCTTAGCTCGACACCACTACTTACATCAACGCCATAAAAGCCAAAATCTTTTAACTGCTCTAAATTATATGGGGTTAAGCCACCAGCTATTATAATTTTTGAGCAATCAACCCCCTTAAACCACTCTAAATTAAGCCTTTTGCCACTACCTCCATAACTTTGGCAATATGCATCAATTAATTTATATCCACTAAAATTGTTAATATCTTGTGCATTTTTTGCTCTTACAACTGGTAAAGTCTTAAAATTGATGCTATCTAAAAACTCTTGTGTAGTATCAAAATGAATTTGTGCCAAATCTATACCACTTATCTTTGCACCTTGCTCTATTTCACTCTTGCTATGTTCTACAAAAAGTCCAACTTTTGTAATAAAAGGAGGTAGTTTTTCTATAATTTTTGCACTATCTTCAAAACTTATATATCTTGGTGATTTCTCATAAAATACAAATCCCAGAGCATCTGCACCAGCTTGGGCTGCATACATAGCATCATCATAATTTGTAAGACCACATATTTTAACTTTCACATTAAACCTTTAGGCTACTTATTGCCTCTTTTATTCCTTTTGGGTGTTTATATACATAACTTCCTGCAACTACTATATCTACACCAGCATTTTTAAGCTCTTTTACATTTTTATCATTTACTCCACCATCAACTTCTATTAAACACTCTGGATTTTTTTGTAAAATTAACTCTTTTAAACGCATAGCTCTTTCAATTACAGATGGAATAAATTTTTGCCCTCCAAAGCCTGGGTTTACACTCATTAAAAGCACCATATCAACATACTCTAAGAGATACTCTACATTCTCAATTGGAGTATGTGGATTTAGCACAACAGCTGGGCTAATGCCAAGTTCTCTTATCTTATTTGCTAATCTATTTGCGTGGCGTTCACTTTCGATATGAAATGAGATATATTTAGGTTTAATTGGCGCAAACAAATCCACAAAAAAATTGTTATTCTCTACCATTAAGTGGATATCAAGTGGTTTTGTAGCTACTTTTGCTACTGCTTCAACAACGACAGGACCAATTGTTAAATTTGGCACAAAATGCCCATCCATAACATCCACATGAACCAAATCGCAACCAGCATCGCAAATTGCTTTTACATCATGAGCTAAGTTACCAAAATCAGCCGAAAGAATACTTGGTGCTACAAGCATAAATAACCTTTATAAAAAAATTGCTAAATTATATCTAAAATAGCTTCTAACTAAGAAAAGTTGCTTATATTGTAATTGCTTTATATATTAATTAAAATTTGAAATATTTTTTAATAAAATGAACAAATTATTATATTATATCATTATATTAAATAGTAAGGCTGGTTATGAAGATATTTTTAAGATATTGTATTTTAATAATTACTCTATTATCTGTTATAAATGCAAATAGTTTAGATAACAAAGCATTTAATGAGTATAGAAAAAACCATTATACTAAAGCTTTAAAGTTATATTTAAAATCTGCCCAAGATAATGATTTAAAAGCTATTTTGATGATAGCCCTATTTTATGAAAAGGGATTGGGGGTTAAGAGAGATAGTAGTAGAGCTATTAAGTTATATAAGCTAATTTTAAAAAGAACAAAAAATATAAAAAAACTTATAAAAAATGGGGATTATAAAAGAGTTTATATATCAATAGAAGCACTTAAAAGATTATATATTATAACAGGAGATAGAGAGTATTTTATTATAATGAAAAGATTAAAAAAATTGTATAATATTGAGTTAAATAGTCAAGTTATACAAATAGATAGCAATAGAGATGATTACTTAATATTGTGTCCAGATGCTCAAGTTATAGCACTTGAAGATAGAGAGGGAATAGAGCAGTTTGATTGCTCATTGTTTGGATTGTTTCCTAAAAAAATGGCAAAATTTATGCATTTAAGGCATTTAAGATTTAATCTTTTAAATAGCGATAGTAAAAAAAGAGTTGCTATTTTAAAAAAGATTAATAAAGAGATAAATATTTTAATAAAGCCAATGATTAAGCATTTAGAAAAAAATGTAATTCAATGTTATGTTAATGCTAAGAGTATGGATGATATTTACTCTTGTGATTATGATTATTTATTAAAGAGTGATCCTATGTTTTTTACAAATAGGGCATATAAGTTTGAACAATATATCGTAGGGCATAAACTTAAAAATTATAAATTAACAAATAGGCAAAAGAGTATTTTAATAACTAAATTAAAAGAGCAGATAGCAAATAATAGTTATGGTAAAAATTGGAAAAGTATGGTAAAATAGAGTAAAAAAAGGATTTATCATAGATATTTTTTCAATTTTATTGATAATTTTTATATTTGCCTCTTCTATAATTGCCTATGCTTTTTATTTAAAAGAGAAAAATCAAGAGTTTAGAAAAATAGAAGATGGTTTTTGTCCAAAATGTAAACACAAAACTATTGAGTTAATAGATATTAGAGGAACAGGATGCTCTCCTAAGATTGTTACTTTTAAGTGTAGTAGCTGCGGATATGAAAATAGCTTTACAAAACCTGCTAATTGTTCACTTTAGGGTTTTGGATGGGTTAGATAGGTGTGATGGGTTAGAGATGTGTGGTGGCTTAAATTATGTGCATCAAATCTATCTTGCCCATCTTAAGCCATTGGGTGTGCGTTTAGGTAGTCGTTTAATTTTTTAGAATTTGATAATTTGGTATATATTTGAGTAGTAGCCATAGAGCTATGTCCTAAAAGTTCACTAACATCACTAACTCTAGCTCCCTCTTGAAGTAAATCACTAGCAAATGAGTGCCTAAGTTGGTGGGGAGTTGCTTTTATTCCATATTTGGCAAAAGTTTTTGTTATAATGTATCTAAGTTGTGCATCATTTAAAGCAATTTGATTTTTTTCAAAAAGGTATATTTTTGGGTTAAAGACACTTTTGTAACTCTCTATTCTTTTATTAAGAGTTGGCAAAATTGGAATTTCTCTTGTTTTGTTGCCTTTCCCTGTTACTCTTATCCAATCTGATTTAATAGAGTTCAATTTTAAAGATGAGAGTTCACTAATTCTAAGTCCAAGAGAGTATAGCATCTCTATTATTAGTGATGTTTGAGGGTCGCTACTCTCTATTACTTGGATTATATCTTCTCTTCTAAGTGGTTTTGGTAGGGTTTTTGGCACTTTTATTGACTGCGCACCTTTTAGTTTTATTTTGCACTTTTTATGCTCATTTAGATATTTTATG
>JAMONW010000165.1 GCA_027066355.1 Campylobacteraceae bacterium | reverse complement strand
AGAGTATAAATTACCATCTGTTTTAATGTTTCTACTTTTAATATCATAATCTTTTAATATATTAGTAATAAAAACTAACTGCTCTGACTTAAATTGATATTTAAACTTCTTATTATAAACATTAGTCAATTCACCTTTTTTCTTTCTATATACTTTAGATACCTTATCTATTGCACTATCTAAAGCCTTTTTCTTATCTTCTCTATCTTTTATTTTGGCTTTATAACTATTTGCCTCATTTGTTAATTTTCTCTCTTTAGTAGATAGTAGAGTATTTTGTGCTTTAAAGCCTGTTCCTATAACATAATCATAAATTATTGGTGTGCTTGAAAGGAAAATAATACTTATAAATCCAAGCATTAATTTACCTGCTGGTCTTTTTGTAATAGGCTTTGGTTTAGGGTATGGTGTTAAATTTACAATATCTAAAGAGCCACTATTTAACTGTTGCGCACTCATTCTCATAAGTGTATGTATAGGAGTTATTGCAACTTTTGGATCTTCTTTACTATATAGAGAAACAAGTGGCTTACTCTTTAAATTAAGATAATTTTGAACATATAGTTCAATTCCATCTATATAACCCCAGTCAAAACTTACATAAAGCTCTTTAAAGCTATCAATTTCATAAGCTCTTTTAGTATAAATTATTACATCATTAATAGTTAAAAAACACTCATTAATTACTCTAATAATTAACTCTTTATAGCTATTACTACTATCTCTTAAACCATCATTTGCTAAAAGAGTTTTAAATTTATCTAAAGTAAATGGAACCTCTTGTGCTAATTGACAAAATCTATCATACATATTCTCTAAAGAGAACTTAACAGATTTAGAGTATAAAAACTCTCCTTTATGATAAAATGTTACAAAAGTATCTTTATCTCCAAAGTGTATAAATACATATGATGCAACACTGCCTAAATACTTCTCTGCAAATAGTGATTTATATAATAAAGGTGCGGGAATTAAGTAGTCAATATATTTTACTTTTTTTTGTAAATCTAAAAACTTCTCTTTTACTGCATTTTTATCTGCAATAATTGCTTGATATTTTACAAGGTCTGAACTAATAGCAGTCTTAACAGGATATACTTGATACTCAATAGCCATATCAAGTCTTAACTCATCATAAACCTTATCAGTAATTACATCTTGAATACTATCTTTAGGTAGATTTGGACTTAAGTCAATAGGCTCAATTATTAAATCGCTATTTGATATATAAGTTATTAAGACATCACTTTTTGAGCGTCTTAAACTTGAAAGTTGAAAAAACTTACCTTTAGCATATTTAAAGTAAGTATCATTATAATTATCAACTGTTATAATCGAGTTTTCAATACTTTTTTTCACAAGAAATCCTCTTTTAAGATATATTTTATCTGATTATATATGTTTTAATATTAAAAAATACTTAAAAATATTATCTCTTATCCATTTTTAATACATAATTCTAAAAAATATATCCTAAATCTTCCAAAATTTCTCGATTCTTACTCCATCCTTTCTTAACAGTTACATTTAAGTCTAAATATATCTTTTTGCCACTAAACTCCTCTATTTGCTCTCTTGCATACTTTCCAACTCTTTTAATACTTTGTGCGCCTTTGCCTATAATCATCCTTTTTTGAGTATCTTTTTCAACTATTATAGAGGCAGTTACAACATCTAAATTATCACTCTCATCAATCTTTTCAATAACCACATCACTCTCATATGGTATCTCATCGCTAATCTTTTCAAATATTGCTTCTCTTATTAACTCTTTATAAATATCTCTAATATTCTCAGTTGTTAATTGCTCTGGGTCATAAAGCCAAGGATGCTCTGGCAAATATTTTCTAACCTCATCTAAAAGCATCTCTCTAGTAACTCCACCTCTTTTTACAGAAAATGGAATAATTGCTTCAAACTCATTTGAGTATTTATTATACTCACTAAGCTTATCTAAAACTCTTTTATTATCTACTCTATCAACTTTTGTTAGTAAAATTATATGAGGAGTATTTTTATTCTTTCTAAGCTCTAAAAACTCTTCATAATGAGTTATTGGGTCATTAACAGGAGCTAAAAAAATATGCAAATCACTATCTCCAAGTGCCTTTAGAGCCTCTTCAAGCATAAATTGATTAAGCAATTTCTCTTTTTTATGAATTCCCGGAGTATCTACAAAAATAATTTGACTCTCTTTATGCATTACTATTATATTCATTCTCTTTCTTGTAGCCTGAGCCTTTTTAGAAACCATAGCCAACTTATACTCAGCCAAAAAATTTAACAATGTGCTTTTTCCAGCATTAGGGCGCCCAACAACTGCTACAAAACCACATTTTTGATTTAACTCTTCCATTCTAACCTTTTTTTATTTTTTTGTTCGATAAAATCGAATCCAATAACCAATCACTATTCACTCGTATCACTAAAAAGCATTTGAAGCAAAAGCAAAAATGCCTCCACAACTCTCAATTTTCAATTTTCAATTTTCAATTATAATATGTATCTAGTAGCATCTTCACTCTCTACAAGCTCTCCTAACTTCTCATCTACAAGCTCTTTTGCAACTTCTACTTTTCCACTTAAACTATCAGCTTCAAAACTTATATCTTCAAGCAATCTCTCCATAACAGTATGCAATCTTCTAGCCCCTATATCTTCTGTTTTCTCATTTGCCAAGGCACTATATTTTGCTATAGCTCTAAGAGTATCCTCTTTAAAATCCAACTCTATACCCTCTACTGCTAAAAGCGCAACATATTGCTTTATCAAAGAGTTTTCTGGCTCTGTTAAAATTCTATATAGTGTCTCTTCTGTTAAGCTATCTAGCTCAACACGCAATGGAAAACGCCCTTGCAACTCTGGAATTAAATCGCTTGGCTTACTTAAATGGAATGCCCCAGCTGCTATAAAAAGTATATGATCAGTATCAAGATTACCAATTTTTGTTTTTACGCTACTTCCCTCTACAATTGGGAGTAAATCTCTTTGCACACCCTCTTTGCTTGGGTCTTGACGCGAACTAGAGTTTGCACTAACTGCTACCTTGTCAATTTCATCTATAAAAATAATTCCTCCACTTTGCGCCTTTTCTAAAGCCTTTTGCTTTATCTCCTCTTCATTAAATAGCTCACTTTGCGCCTCATACTCAAGTAACTTTTTAGCCTCTTTTACCGTTACACTCTTTTTTTTCTTTTTATTTAAGCCCCCAATTACTTGAATAATAGACTCTTGCACCTCAGCCATCTCTGGTGGAACATTTCCTGAAGTAGAAACATCTATACTTCTACCACTTACCTCTATCTCTATTTTTAAGTTATCTAATTCTCCATTTGCTAACTGCTCTTGTTTTTTTGCAAATGCTCTATCATAATCTGCTAACTTCTCTTCACTAGCACCCTTTGGCAAAGGTGGCAAAAGTTTTTCAATAATCTTATTCTCTACATATGCTTCTATCTTTTCTCTATTTGCTTCTGCCTCTTCTTTTTTTGTTAAAGCCAAAGACTCCATAGCTAAATCACGCACCATCGACTCAACATCACGCCCAACATATCCAACTTCGGTAAATTTACTCGCCTCTACTTTAATAAATGGCAATCTCATCATTTTAGCAAGGCGTCTTGCAATTTCTGTTTTACCAACACCAGTGCTTCCTATCATTAAAATATTTTTTGGTGTTACCTCTTGTGCCATCTTCTCATCTAACTGCATTCTTCTCCAGCGATTACGCAAAGCAATTGCAATCACTCTTTTTGCCTGTGCTTGACCAATTACATATTTATCTAAATATTCAACTATCTCTTTTGGTGTCATATTATCACTATTCACTACTTTAACTCCAATGTTTTAATATTTGTATTTGTATAAATGCATAGCTCTCCAGCAATTTTAAGACTCTCTTTAACAAGCTCTAATGGCTCTAAATTGCTATGTTTTTTAAGCGCTCTAGCAGCTGAGAGTGCAAAGTTACCCCCACTACCAATACTAGCAATCTCTCCATCTTCTGGCTCTACTACATCACCTGTTCCACTAAGTATAAAAATATGCTCTTTATTTAAAACAAGCATCATAGCTTCAAGTTGGCGTAAATGCTTATCTCCCCTCCACTGCTTTGCAAACTCAATTACACTCTTTAACAAATCGCCTCTTTTTTCGCTTAAAATACCTTCAAACATATCAAAAAGTCTAAATGCATCAGCCGTGCTACCTGCAAAACCTGCCAAAATTTTGCCTTCATAAAGAGTTCTAATTTTAGTAGCATTTCCCTTTAAAATAGCATTACCAAAGGTAACTTGCCCATCTCCACCAATTACTGCACCATTAGCGCTTTTGTATGCTAATATCGTTGTTGCTTCAAACATTAAACACCCTCTACATCAACTTTTAAAATAGCATGAATTCCATGCCCTAATTTAATATCAATTTCATGCAAACCTTCAGTTTTAATTGCTTTTTTAAGATTTATATCTTTATGGCTAACTTCAATACCCCACTGGTTTTTAAGCTCCTCTTCTATATTTCTATTTGTTACAGAACCTCTAATACCTACTGGCGCTTTTTCTCTCTCTATTTTTAAAGTCTCTTTTTCTATCTTCTCTTTATAGTTATTTAACTTCTCAATTTCTGCTTTTAGCTCTGCTTCTTGCTTTGCTTTTTGCTCTTCCCACTCTTTTACAACTTCTGGAGTTGCCAATTTTGCAAAACCTTTATTAATTAAAAAGTTTTGCCCATACCCATCTTTTACCTCTTTTATCTCTCCTGCTTTTCCTAAACTTTTTACATCTTTTATTAATAATACTCTCATAATATATCCTTTTAAACTATTTGAAATAATTTTTGTTGTATTTTACCTAAAAATTATAGTTTTTAAAAGGAATAACTATGTTTATAGAGTTTAAAGTTCAGAATTTAAAAGATTTCCCAAAAAAATTGGATACTCTCTTACAAAAGCAAACTAATCAAATTAAAGATATAGCACAAAATGCAACAACTTATAAAGAGTCTATAAATAAATTAGATGAGTTAAATGAAGAGTTAGAGCGTTTTTTTACTCCACTTAGCCACTTAAATAGTGTTTTAAACTCTAAAGAGTCTCAAGAGGCTTATGAAGCTAGTATTCCTCTTTTATCAAAATTCTCTAGTTTTATTGCTCAAAATAAAGAGCTTTATGAAAAAATAAAATCTATCGAAGCAAAAAATGATTTACAAAAAAGAGTTTTAGAGCTAGAAGTTAGAGATTTTATGCTATCTGGTGCAGAGCTAAACCAAGAAAACAAAAAAAAGCTAGAAGATATAAACTTAAAACTTAGCGAACTTAGCAACCAATTTAGCCAAAACCTACTTAATGCAACAAATGAATATGAGCTAATAATTGAAAATCCAAAAGATGTAGAAGGCATTCCATTTAGCGATTTAGAAACAGCAAAAATAGAAGAAGATGGCAAAACAAAGTGGAGATTTACTCTACAAATGCCAAGCTATATTGCCTACCTAACCTATGGACCAAATAGAGAGCTTAGAGAGGCTCTATATAAAGCTTACAACACAAGAGCGCCTCAAAACCAAGAGGTTATTGATGAACTTTTAAAACTAAAAATGCAAAAAGCTAAAATTCTAGGCTTCAAAAACTATGCAAGTTATGCCTTACAAACTCGTGATGCAAATAGTGAAGAAGAGGTAATAGAGTTTTTAGAAGAGCTAGTAAATGCCTCTAAAGCTCAAGCAAAAAAAGAGGTTCAAGAGTTAAAAGAGTTTGCCAAAAAGCTAGATAATATAGAAGATTTAACACCCTTTGATGTAGCATACTACAGCGAAAAA
>JAMONW010000164.1 GCA_027066355.1 Campylobacteraceae bacterium | reverse complement strand
TTAGCAAGTGAGCAAAATAATAAACTAAGCAATGGAGATACTGTAAAATTAGTATATGTTGATGATAGAGGTGATAAAGTAGAGGCTGCAAATGCAGTTCAAAAATTAATTGATAAAGATAAAGCTACTGTAATTTTAGGTGAAGTTGCATCTTCTAACTCTATGGCAATGGCTCCAATTGCTGAGAAAGCTAAAACTCCAATGATTACACACGCTTCTACAAACCCAAGAGTAACTAAGGGTAAAAAGTATGTTACAAGGGCTTGTTTTATTGACCCATTCCAAGGGGCAGTAATGGCAAAATATGCGCTTGATAATGGATTGAAAAAAGCTGTTGTTGTAACAGATGCAAAACAAGATTACTCTGTTGGTTTGTCAAAAGCTTTCAAAAAAGCATATACTGCTGGTGGTGGAAAAATTGTAAAAACTGTATTAATTAACTCTGGTGATAAAGACTTTAATGCACAAGTTGCTACTATAAAAGCTGCAAATCCAGATATTATTGCATTTACAGGTTACTATCCAGAAGCTGCGCTTATGGTAAAACAAGCAAGAGATATGGGTGTTAAAACCCCATTTATTGGTGCTGATGGTGTTGGTTTCCCAGAGCTTGTTAAAATTGCTGGAAAAGCAGCAGAAGGATTTATGTATACAGATCATTTCAACGAAGCAGCAGCATCTTCTCCAGAAGCAAAAGCTTATGTAGATGCATATCATAAAAAATATAATAAAACTGCAGACTCAATGGGCGCTCTTGCAGCAGATGCTTATGGTATGATATTAAATGCAATGAATGCATGTATAAAAGAGGGTAAAGGTGATACAAATAAAGAGTGTATTAATACTCACTTAAGAAATACAAAAGATTACAAAGGTATTACTGGAGCAATTAGTATTAATAAAGAGGGTAATGCTGTTAAATCGGCAGTTGTAAATGCAGTTAAAAATGGAAAATTTGAATATAAAACAACAGTAAATCCATAATTTAGTAATTAGTGATTAGTGATAGATATCACTTTTCACTAAAGTTTTAATTTTAATCTCTTCTGCTTATAGAAGGCATTAAAATTGTAACTTCTAGGGGCTTTAAATGACTTTGCAAATTTTTTTACAACAACTTGTCAATGGTGCTAGTTTAGGCAGTATGTATGCCTTAATTGCTATTGGTTATACAATGGTTTATGGTGTGCTTAGACTTATAAACTTTGCTCATGGTGATATAATGATGGTAGGGGCATTTTTAACATACTTTGCGTTAGAAGCATCTATGCCATTTGAGCTTTCCGTTTTAGTTGGTATAGCAGGTGCTATAATTATTGGAATTTTAACAGATAAAATTGCGTATAAACCACTTAGAAGCGCACCAAAGATATCACTATTAATTACTGCTATTGGTATTAGCTTTTTTTTAGAGAATCTGTTTACTGTTCTTTTTGGCTCAACTCCAAAACCTTTTCATGCACCTGAATATTTAACAAAAATTTTTCAAATACATGGCATCTATTTGCCAATATCTGTAATTATAATTCCTATAGTTACAGTTGCTATATTAGCAGGAGTTTTATGGATTTTATTTAAAACAAAACAAGGCATTGCAATTAGGGCTTTGGCATTTGATATTGAAACAGTTAAATTAATGGGTGTAAATGCTGATAAAATTATTATGATTGTATTTGCTATGGGTTCTGCATTGGCAGCTCTTGGAGGTGTTTTTTATGCTATTAGTTATCCATCTATTGATCCACTTATGGGTATAATAGTTGGTCTTAAAGCATTTGCTGCAGCAGTTCTTGGTGGTATTGGAAGCGTTACGGGTGCAGTGCTTGGTGGGTTTATATTAGGCTTTACAGAGATATTTGTAGTTGCTATGTTCCCTGATCTTGGTGGCTACAAAGATGCTTTTGCCTTTTTCTTTTTAATTTTGGTTTTACTCTTTAAGCCAACTGGATTAATGGGGCAAGATTTAGAGAGAGGTAGGTTTTAATGAATAAGATAGTAAGAAATCTGATTTTAATTGCTGCAGTTATTGCATTTATAATTTTTGCACAAAATACAATAGAACCTTATGATTTAAGAATTATTAACAACATTGCAATTTTCTTAATTTTAGCACTTAGTTATAATTTAATAAATGGTGTAACAGGTCAATTTTCGCTTGAGCCAAATGGGTTTATTGCAATAGGTGCTTATTTTACTGCAATTATGCTAATTCCAACTGAAACAAAAGTAGATATGTATGCTTTAGTTGACCCAGCTCCTGTTATTTTACAGATGCACTCATCATTTTTAGTTGCAATTATTACTGGGGGTATAGCAGCCTCTTTTATTGCACTATTACTATCTATTCCAGTATTTAGAGTTCGTGGCGATTATTTGGCAATTGTAACTCTTGGATTTGGCTTTATAATTAGAATTTTTGCAATTAATAATCCAGAATATACAAATGGAGCATTGGGGTTAAACGATATTCCTCAAACAGCAAATTTATATTGGACTGGTGGCATAGCTTTAGTTGCATTTATTGTTATGATTCATATAATTTACTCTAAATTTGGAAGAGCAATGAAATCAGTAAGAGATGATGAAGATGCAGCAACTGCAATGGGTATTAACACCTTTAAAATGAAGACTTACGCCTTTATGACAAGTGCATTTTTTGAAGGAGTAGGTGGTGGATTATTGGCATCTTACTTATCTACAATTACACCTGATCAATTCTCATTTTTACTAACTTTTCAACTATTAATTATTATAGTGCTTGGAGGTTTAGGCAGTATGAGTGGAACTCTGGTAGCTACGATTTTAGTTATGGGTGGTATGGAGATGTTGAGATTTTTGGATGAAGAGATAAATATCTTTGGCTTACATTTTGATGCCCACCCAGGTATGAGAATGGTTGTTTTTTCAATACTTTTAATTGTTATGATGTTATTTGCCAGAAAAGGACTTTTAGGCGATAGAGAGTTGAGTGATATTTTTAAAAGAAAGAAGAGTAGATAATGAGTAGTTTTTTAAAAGTAGATAATGTAACAATGCAATTTGGTGGTGTAACTGCTATTGACTCTTTGAGTTTTGAGGTGCAAAAGGGGCAAATATATGGTTTGATTGGTCCAAATGGAGCTGGTAAAACCACAATTTTCAATATCATTACAGGCAATTTGCATCCTACAAAAGGGAGAATTTTGCTAAATGGTGAAGATATTACAGGCACAAAACCAAACAAAGTAGTTTACAAAGGGATTGCTAGAACATTTCAAAATATACGACTTTTTAAAAGTATGAGTGTTTTAGATAATATTTTAATTGGTTTTGATGCTAGAGCTAAATATAGCTATTTTGAAGCTATCTTAAGACTTCCTAGATATTTTAAATATGAGAGAGAGCTAAAAGAAAAGGCTTATGAGTTAATGGAGATTTTTGGAATATCTCAATTTGCAGATTATTTTGCAACAGAGCTTAGCTATGGAAATCAAAGAAAAGTAGAAATTGCAAGAGCATTAGCTACAAATCCAAAACTACTACTCTTAGATGAACCAGCAGCTGGAATGAACCCAAATGAAACAGCAGATTTATCAGAAATTATTCATAAAATTAAGAGAGATTTTGATTTGACAATTCTTTTGATAGAGCATGATATGAAGTTTGTAAATGCAATGTGTGATAGTGTTACGGTATTAGATTATGGAGAGAAGATATTTGAGGGTAAACCAGCAGATGCAATAGTTAATGAAAAAGTAGTAACTGCATATTTAGGAGATTTTACACATGCTTAAAGTAAATAAATTAAATGTAAAATATGGAGTTATATCTGCAGTTAGAGATATCTCTTTAGAGGTTAAAAAAGGTGATATAGTAACACTAATTGGCGCTAATGGAGCTGGTAAAACATCTACACTAAATGCAATTGTAAATGTTGTAAAAAAGAGTGGTTATGTAGAGTTTGATGGAGTAGATATTAGTAAAAAGGCAACTCATGAAATTATTCAAAAAGGTTTATCTCTAGTGCCAGAGGGGCGTAAAATATTTATCAACTTAACAGTAGATGAAAATTTAAAAATGGGTGCTTTTAATAATATTGAAAATTTTGAAAAATTAAGAACTCATGTTTACGATAAGTTTCCAAGATTAAAGCAAAAAATTAATCAAATGGGTGGAACTTTAAGTGGTGGTGAGCAGCAGATGTTGGCAATTGGCAGAGCTTTGATGGGTAATCCTAAAATGCTTATGCTAGATGAGCCAAGTTTAGGACTTGCTCCTAAAATTATAGGTGAAGTATTTGAAATTATTACAGAACTTAAAAAAGATATGCCTATTTTATTAATTGAGCAAAATGCATTTGCTGCACTTAAAATCTCTGATTATGGATATGTTTTAGAAAATGGTTCAATTACCCTTGAAGATAAAGCCCAAAACCTCTTAGGTAATGATGAAGTAAGAGCAAAATATCTTGGAGGATAGGGGAAAGTAATAAGTAGGAAGTAAAAAGTAATAGTTAAAAATGAAAAATGAAAAGTTAAAAATTTGCTATCCTTCTAGTTAAAATAGTGTCATCCTGAACTTGTTTCAGGATCTAAAAAGATGTTTTTTATTGATTCTAAATTAATATATTTATATCTCTAAAAACTGCACAAATGGCATTTCGGAAGTAAAAAGTAATAGTTAAGAATTAAAAATGAAAAGTTAAAATTTTGCTATCCTTCTAGTTAAAATAGTGTCATCCTGAACTTGTTTCAGGATCTAAATAGTTTTATTAAAAATAACTGCCCAAAGAGCATTTCCATAATTCATAATTTTTAATTTTACATTCTTAATTCTTTATAAAGTAAAATTAATATTAATTATATTGCATATAATAATTCAACAACTTTTATTAAAAATAAAACTATAAATTGCCTAAAATTTAGGCAATGCTCTCTTTAAAATTTTTATACAATGTCAGTGTAAAAAACTTTTTTAAGGATTGAGTATGAAAAAATTACTTTGGTTATTGGCTTTAGTGTTACCTGCTCTTGCATTTGCAGGTGAGGCTCCAAAACTTGATACAGGTGATACGGCATGGATGATGGTATCTACTGCATTTGTATTACTTATGACTCCAGCTGGTTTGGCACTGTTTTATTCAGGAATGACAAGAAGCAAAAACTCGCTTAACACTTACTCTATGGTAGTTGGTGCATTTGTTGTTGCTATGCTTGTTTGGATTATAGCAGGTTACTCAATAGCATTTGGAACAAATGCAGATGCAACTATGCAAAAATTCTTTGGTGGTTTTGCAAATGTAATGTTAGATGGAATTAAATATACAGACCTTAGTGGAACATACCCAAGTTATGTATTTATTGCTTTCCAAGGAACATTTGCTGCAATTACAGTTGCAATTGCTAGTGGTTCTGTAATAGAGAGAATTAAATTCTCTACTTGGATTATAATTGTTATTCTTTGGGGATTAATTGTATATGCTCCAATTGCTCATATGGTATGGGGTGGAGAAGGTGCCTACCTATTTGATTTAGGTGCATTAGATTTTGCTGGTGGAACAGTTGTTCATATGAACGGTGGACTTGCAGGTTTGGTTTTGGCTATTTTAGTTGGTAAAAGAGCTAATTATCCAAGAATTGCTGTTAAACCAATGAGTGTTATGCTAACTGCACTTGGTGCTGCTTTGCTTTGGTTTGGATGGTATGGATTTAACGCAGGGAGTGCATTTGGTGCAAATGCAATTGCTGGTTTAGCACTATTAACAACAACTGTTGCAACTGCAGCTGCTGGTGTTGCTTGGATGTTAATTGAGTGGATTGTTTATAAAAAGCCAACACTT
>JAMONW010000163.1 GCA_027066355.1 Campylobacteraceae bacterium | reverse complement strand
TACCACTTGATCCAAGTGAGTTTGAACCAAAAGCAGTTTCTACTTCAGAGTTAGAGATGGAGCCTGATGATGACTCATTATTAGAAGAGTTAATTAATAGATATATTGAATATACAATATACTACTCATTAATAGACTCTTTAGCAGCAGAGCATGGTGCTAGAATGCAAGCAATGGATGCAGCTACAAATAATGCAAAAGAGATGGTTAAGAGTTTGAGTGTTAAATATAACAAAGCAAGACAAGAAGCAATTACAACAGAGCTAATAGAGATTATTAGTGGTGTTGAATCTATGAAATAAGAAAGGGAGATAGATAATGATAGGTAAGATTATTCAAGTTATGGGACCAGTTGTTGATGTTGAATTTAGCGACTACCTTCCAGAGATTAATGAAGCACTAGAAACTACTGTTTTATTTGATGATAAAGAATTAAAGTTGATTTTAGAAGTTGCAATACAATTAGGTGATAACCGTGTAAGAACTATTGCAATGGATATGAGTGAAGGTTTAGTTAGAGGACAAGAGGTAAAAGCTACAGGCGCTCCTATTAAAGTGCCAGTTGGTGAGCAAGTTCTTGGAAGAATCTTTAATGTTATTGGTGATACTATTGATGGTGGTGAACAAGTTGAAGGTGGCGAAAAGTGGTCAATTCATAGAACTCCACCACCACTAGATGAACAAAGCACAAAAACAGAAGTTTTTGAAACAGGTATTAAAGTAGTTGACCTTCTTGCTCCATATGCAAAGGGTGGTAAAGTAGGACTATTTGGTGGTGCTGGTGTTGGTAAAACAGTTATTATTATGGAGCTTATTAACAATGTTGCAATGAAACATAGTGGTTACTCTGTATTTGCTGGTGTTGGTGAGAGAACAAGAGAGGGTAATGACCTTTACTATGAAATGAAAGAGTCAAATGTTCTTGATAAAGTTGCTTTGTGTTATGGTCAAATGAGTGAGCCTCCAGGAGCAAGAAATAGAATTGCACTTACTGGTCTTACAATGGCAGAGTATTTCCGTGATGAAAAAGGTCTTGATGTATTGATGTTTATTGATAACATCTTTAGATTTGCACAATCTGGTGCTGAGATGTCTGCGCTTTTAGGAAGAATTCCAAGTGCGGTTGGTTATCAACCTACACTTGCTAGTGAAATGGGTAAATTGCAAGAGAGAATTACATCTACAAAAACTGGTTCAATTACATCTGTTCAAGCTGTTTATGTTCCAGCAGATGACTTAACAGACCCAGCTCCTGCTTCTGTATTTGCCCACTTAGACGCAACAACAGTTCTAAACCGTGCAATTGCAGAAAAAGGTATCTATCCAGCAGTTGACCCACTAGATTCAACTAGTAGAATGCTTGACCCTGTAATTATTGGACAAGAGCATTATGAAGTTGCTCGTGGTGTTCAAGCTATTTTACAAAAATATAAAGATTTACAAGATATTATTGCAATTCTTGGTATGGATGAATTATCTGAAGAGGATAAAAATACAGTTGAGAGAGCAAGAAAAATTGAGAAATTCCTATCTCAACCATTCCATGTTGCAGAAGTTTTCACTGGAAGTCCAGGAGTTTATGTAACACTTGAAGATACAATTAAGAGCTTTAAAGGTATCTTAGAAGGTAAGTATGATGACCTTCCAGAAGCAGCATTCTACATGGTTGCAGGAATTGACGAGGTTATTGCAAAAGCAGAAAAATTAAAAGCGAAGGCTTCATAAATAAAGGTTGCAGATGAGCACTATAAAACTTGAAATTGTAACACCTCATGGTGTTATTTACGATGGTGATGTTAAAGTTGTAACTCTTTGTGGTAAAGATGGAGAATTTGGAGTTCTTCCAGGACATGCAGCTTTAGTAAGCCTTTTAGATGCTGGATTAATCTCTGCTACTACTCCTGAAAATAAAGAAGTAGTAGTTGCAATTAATGGTGGCTATGCTAAGGTTTCAGAAGAGAAAGTTAGCTGTATTGTTGATGGTGCAGTAGCTGTTAATGACCAAGAGGGTAATTTAAGCGAAAATATTGCAAAGGCAAAAGAGTTACTAAAGAGCGCACAAAGTAGTGATACTGCTATTGCAAGTGCAGTTAGTAAAATTGAATCTATTAAGAAATAGTTATGTCTATCTCAGAATATTTTGCACAAAGTGGCGCAATAACATTTTTAGTTATTGCTACACTCTCTTTATACTTTATTTCAACACTAACAATATTTATTTATAGATACAGAGCTATTAATGCTCGTTTAAAAATTGAGCAAAATGCACTATCAGAGCTTTATAAAACACAAAATACAACGCCAGATGCTTCATCAATTCTTTATGGATATATGAATAGAAGTGATGGCTCTTTGGATAAAATTTTTAAAGCTGCGATTAGCGATGCAATTAGGGTATCTACTAAAGGTTTAACACAACTCTCGATTATGGCTTCAACTTCACCTTTTATTGGACTTTTTGGAACAGTTGTAGGAATTTTAGATGCCTTTAGCCGCTTAGGTAATGTTAAAAGTGCCTCTTTAGCAGTAGTTGCACCTGCAATTAGTGAAGCTTTAATTGCAACTGCAGTTGGTATTTTTGTAGCAATTTTTGCATACTCATTTAATTTACTTTTAAAGCGTAAAGTTTATGAATTAAACTCAACACTAGAGTCATCAGCAGAGATAATTGTTAGTAGGAATGAGTAATGAATTGGGATGATGAACCAGATTTAAACATTACACCTTTTGTTGATGTTATGCTGGTTTTGATGGCTATATTAATGGTTACTGCTCCAACTATGACATATCAAGAAAAGATAGATTTACCTCAAGGAACACAAAGTAAAGAGGTTCAAAAAGAGTCCCCAATTACAATAAGAATGGATGCTAAAAAAAATATCTATTTTAAAAAAGATAGATTTACATTAAGTAATTTTAGAGATTCATTTATGGCAAAATCAAAGAATTTTAATCCAAATACAACAGTATTTATTAGAGCTGATAAGAGGCTTGAGTATGGAGATGTAATATATCTTCTTAAGAGTGTTAAAGATGTTGGTTTTAGCAAGGTATCATTAATTACTGAGTGATATAATTCTAATTGTTAGTTGGTGGGCTGATTTTGTTTTTAAAGATTTCTAATGATTTATAAAATATATAGTTGATTTTATAATATTAACTCAATTGTTATAAATGAACTTTAAAGGGAGCATTTAAGTGAATAGGCTAAAATTTGAGGCACTCGCTTCATCAATTCTTATCTACTTAATTATTATTGTTACAATATTTTCAGTAGCTCTCTACTCTCCAACTAAAGAAAAAGCAAAAAACTTTACAGAAAAAAAGTCAGAAATTATAGAAGTTTCACTAGGTAGCCCAACAAGTAAAGCTACTAGTAATAATAAAAGAACTCATAAAAAAGTAACTAAAAAAGAGCAAAAAAAAACAGAAAAGATTGTTAAAAAAGTTAGAAATATATCTTCAAAAAAGCCTAAAAAAGTTATTAAAAAAGTTAAAAAACATAGCAAAAAAGTTACTAAAAAAGTAACAAAATCAAATAGCAAAGCTTCAGTAAAAAAAGTATCTCACAAAAAGGCAAATGCTAGTAATTTATTTAAGAATATTCCAAAAAATATAGCTGATGATAAAGCCCAAGAAAAGCCAAAAGGAAAAGCTGGAAAGAGTCTTAAAAAAACAAATCAAAGCAATGGTATAGAGAATAAATATTTTGCGAAAATTCAAAATACTCTGAAAGGATGGCCAGCACAAAGTAACTTTGCAGGTGAAAAAGTGAGTGTAGAATTAACAGTTTACTCAACAGGGCTTTTTGATTATAAGATTTTATCTCGCTCCCTAAATCCAGAATTTAATCGCTCTTTAAAAGCTTATTTAGAGCAACTTAAAAAATTTGGCTTTGGACCACACTCAAACCCAAAACCTTATAAAATAATAGTTGAGTTTATAGCTAAGGGATAGTTACTCTTAAAGCATAGGATCCTTTTTACTGCGTATGCCAATCTTAAGCTCATTACAAAAGTATGAAGTATAATAAAATCTAGTATATTTATTGACCGGAATTATGAACGCTCCCTATTTATTCTAATTCTCTTCAAAGTCATCAACTATAAAATCAGTTCCTGCTAATACTCTACCTTTGCTATCAAGTTTTTCTAATATTTTTAAGCCATCATTTTTTACAACTTTGTATAACTCTATATAGCTTTGGGTTGGGTCTAAATAGAAATCTTTAATACTACTTTTTCTATTTTTGGCTCTAAGAGTATCTGGCAAAATTGTATCACAAATTAAATCTAAATACTCTTCTCTAATTAAATCACTCTCATCAAAATATTCGCTACAATCAATATAATTAATATTTAATGAGCTTACCTTAATCTCATTTGCATCAACTTCTATATCCCATCTTCCTTCACCCTCTAGTGTATGTAGTGCAATTAAATCACCTACATTAGCACTTTTAATCTCTTTTAAAATCTCTTTTGGAATAATATTTTTTAAGTTAAGTTCATCAATATTTACCTCTTTATCATTTATTGCAAAATAGATATCATCAAAATTCATGCACTTGATAGTAACTACATCATTAGAGTTTTCAGCTTCTGAACTCTCTACTAGCTCTTGAACTATATTATATATATCATCTAAATCCTCTTGAGAGTTAAACTCATAACTATCTAAATCTATACCATTAGATAAGTTATAAAGTTTTAAACTTTTTGCTTTTCCTTGTAAAGTTACAACAGACATAACAAGCTCCTTTTTTTATTATTCTATCTTATTTAGAGCTGTTTTTATTGCAACTTAGGTTACTAATGATAAATTATCTCTTATAAATTTTATAGCTTAGTAGAGTAAGCTTTTTAATAATCTTTTATCTAAACTGTTAGATAAGTAGCAAAACAGAGTTGCTATAAGTTATATAATAATCTCATTAAAGTATAAGGAGTTTAAAATGGCAACACAACTTTTAGTAGTGGTTAAAAACCATGACAAAGCAAATGAGTTAGTTCAAAAATTGCTTAAAAATAGTATAGATAAATATGCTATTTCAGTTATTGCAAAAGGAAAAGATGATTTTGAATTAGATAAAGAGAATCAAGATATTGCAACTTGGGGTAAATTAGGTGCTGGATGGGGAGCAATTATAGGCTTATTAGTTGGAGCTTTTGCCTCTTTTGTTCCTGGCTTTGGTCCAATTGTTGCTGCTGGACCTGTTATATCATCTTTAGCAGGGGCAGTTGGAGGGGCAACTGTTGTTGGTGGATTGAGTGCAGTTACAGCATGGTTAGTAGATATAGGAATTGAAGAGATGGAAGCAAAAGAGTATGAAAAATACTTAAAAGATGGCTACTCTATTGTAATTATTGAGGGTAAAGATGCCTTAAAAGCTAAAGAACTTGTTGAAAATGATGATAATATAGAGCAAGTTAAATTTTATAAAGAGAGTTAATTTTATTATTAGATAAGAGCATATAGCTCTTATCTCTATTGGTCATTAGGGCAAGGATGTTGTAGTATTTTTGTTAAAACAAGCCCTGTTGTATATTTTTTTAGTGCTGGGCAGTCATAGTCATTTCCTACTTCAAACATTCCATTTTTGGCTTTTAGTGCGTATGAACCACCATCACCTTTATCTTTCATCACAACTTCATCTAAGTCTGTTCTTAACTCATATGTTCCATTATAGTTTTTATCTCCACGATAATATGAGTATCTATAGTCTGGACAAAATATTAATTTAACCTCTTTACCTGCATCTTCCCCACTTTTAACATAACCATTTAGCTGATATCCAGCTGGTAAATCAGTAAGGTTAATAGCATCTATTCTATTTTGAGGAGGATTTTGTGGCTGAT
>JAMONW010000162.1 GCA_027066355.1 Campylobacteraceae bacterium | reverse complement strand
AAGAATATACAAAAATAGAGTTACAGTTGAGCCAATAATTATACCTATTAAAGATGATAAGAATACCCATTTTGATACCGAAAAAAATATTGCTGTTTGTTCTGTTATGTGCTGCTTCACAATTGACCCTAATAAATTATATTTGAATGCCCAAGAAAAAATGATTAACAAAAAATAAGTAATATCTAATACATATTCTTGGTTTAATAAATAGATGCTTAAAAAGTATAACAGATATTATTTATTTTTTTGTTTATTTTGTTATATATTTATATAATCTATATTTTATTGTGTATAATTACTTAACTTTAGAGTCTATTTTAAATCTATAACAAAAACTACTACCACTATTTAATTTTGTTTTAACACTTATTTTAATTTTATATTTTTTACAAATTTTTTGAACTATATTTAAGCCTATTCCAAAACCAGCAGATATTTTATCTCCTCTTTGTTATATCGTTAGAAGTAATAATATAGTTAAAATGGTGCAATATTGTTAGGTGTTAGTGATTTAGGGTGTTAGGTTATGGTTGATGGTGTAAAAAAGGTAAAGCTACTTTGCTTTAAAACCCTCTTTGCTTTTACAATAATTTTTTAAAATACACTCATTACATTCTGGATTTATAGCTTTGCATTTGTATCTACCAAAAAGAACCATAGCTTGGTGTAGTTGATGTAGATTAGTTTTGAATTTTTTTACTAATTCTGCTTCTGTATCTTTAGCAGTTTTTGATTTGCTTAAACCTAAACGATGAGCAACTCTAAATACATGAGTATCAACTGCCATTAAATTTGCATTAGTATATTCTATTAAAACAACATTTGCAGTTTTTTGCCCAACACCTGGTAGTTTTACTAAATCTTTTTGATTTAGTGGTATCTCTCCTCCAAATTCACTCTCTACCATTTTTGCCATACCAATAATATTTTTTGCCTTATTATTAAAAAAAGAGCAGCTCTTTATTAACTCTTTTACATCATCTATATTTGCTTGAGATAACTCTTTTGTGCTAGGATATTTTTTAAATAGAGCAGGGGTTATAATATTAACCCTCTTATCAGTGCATTGTGCAGATAAGGCAACTGCAATAACAAGTTCATAAAGATTTTTATAATTTAACTCGGTTACATTATCTGGATAGTGTGTTAAAAAAATATCTTTTATCTCTTCTATCTCTTTTTTTGTTGCTTGTTTTGGATATTTCACTATTTTTTCTCTTTTTTTTAATATATTAATTTTGTTTTATAACTTACACTAGTATACTAACATTAAAATTTTCAAAAATAGCTTTAAGGAGCATAAATGAGCGTATTAAAAAAGACACTTTTAACAACAATGGTTTTAGTTGCATCTCTAAATGCAGGTGAAGTTTTGGCAACAGTTAATAATACACCTATTAAAAAAGAGGATATTAATCAAGTTTTACAAAAACAAGGCATATCATTTGATAAACTACCAAAAGAGCAACAAAAAAAACTAGTAGATAAACTTATAGAGAGAGAACTTTTAGTAGATGTAGCTAAAAAAGCAGGTATAGAAAAAGATGAAGAGTATAAAAAAACATTAGAAAACTATAAAAAAGATTTACTTATTAAAGTATGGATGGACAAAACTTATAAAAGAGCATTAATTAGCGACTCTGAAGCAAATAAGTATTATCAAGATAATAAAGACTCTTACAAAGTGCCAGAAAAAGTTCATGCAAGACATATTTTGGTTAAAACAGAAGATGAAGCTAAAAAGATTATAGATGAGTTAAAAAACTTAAAAGGTCAAGAGCTTAATAAAAAATTTATTGAATTAGCTAAATCTAAATCAACTGGTCCTTCTGGTAAAAATGGTGGAGATTTGGGATATTTTACTAAAGGTCAAATGGTTAAGCCATTCTCAGATGCTGCATTTGCTCTTAAAAAAGGTGAAATTACAACAAAACCTGTAAAAACTCAATTTGGATACCATATTATTTTAGTAGAAGATAAAAAACCAGCAGGTGTTGCACCATTTAAAGATGTTAAAAGTCAAATAGTTGCAAAGATGCGCCAAGAACAATTTGCAAAAGCAGTTAAAGATGCAATTGATAAACAAAAAGAGAGTGCAAAAATTACAAATACATTAAATAGTGGCAAATAGACACTATTTACTATTTGTTCACAAATTTTTAATATAATTAGCTAAATATTTAATTTAAGGAGATTTTTAATGAAAAAATTATTAACTACTTTAGCAGTAGTTTTAACACTTACAACAGCAGTAGTTTCAGCTAAGGTTATTGGAACAGTAAATGGCTATCCAATTACAGAAAAAGAGGCAAACAAACTTTTAAAAGTTTTAACAAAAGGAAAACTTAAATACTCTCAACTTAGACCAAAAGATAAAAAAGAGATTGTTAAAAGATTAGCAGTTGATAAACTTGTTATTAAAACAGCTTATAGAAGTTTAAGTAAAAAAGAGAGAGATTTTGTAATTGCAAATGCTTATATGGCTAAAAAGACAAGAGGTATTAAAGTAAGTGATGCAGAAGCAAAAAAAGCTTATGACAACAATAAAGCTCTATTTAAGAAAAATGGTAAATTAGTTCCATTTAGTAAAGTTAAAAATATTATTAAAATGCAACTTAGACAAAAAAAAGTTGTTGATAAGCTTATGAAAAAAGCAAAAATTGTAGTAAAATAGTAAATAAAATTTAAGGATTTAAAGGTGAGTCAAAAGCTATCTGACTTTATAAAACCGGGTGTTGTAACAGGTGATGATTTGCAAAAACTTTTTGCATATGCAAAAGAGCATGAGTTTGCTCTACCAGCAGTAAATGTTGTTGGAACAAACTCTATAAATGCAGTTTTAGAAGCTGCTTCAAAAGTTAATTCACCAGTAATTATTCAATTTAGCAATGGTGGTGCAAGTTTTTATGCTGGAAAAGGTTTAAAAGCAGAAAATGCAGCGGTGTTGGGTGCAATAAGTGGTGCTAAGCATGTGCATACTATGGCTAAGGCATATGGAGTGCCTGTGATTTTACATACAGACCATGCAGCAAGAAAACTACTTCCTTGGATAGACGAACTATTAAGAGCAAGTAAAGAGCATTTTGAAGCAACAGGAAAACCACTATTTAGTTCACATATGATTGATTTATCTGAAGAGTCTTTAGAAGATAATTTAAGCACATGCGAAGAGTATTTAAAAGAGATGGATAAACTTGGTATGACACTTGAAATTGAGCTTGGAATTACTGGTGGAGAAGAGGATGGTGTAGATAATTCTCATGTAGATAATGCAGCACTTTATACTCAACCAGAAGAGGTTTATGAAGCTTACAAAAGATTAAGTGCAATTAGTCCTCGTTTTACAATAGCTGCGTCATTTGGAAATGTTCATGGCGTTTATAAGCCAGGTAATGTTCAACTTGAACCAAAGATTTTGGATAACTCTCAGAAGTATATTCAAGAGAAAATGAATACTCCAAATAAACCTGTTGATTTTGTATTCCATGGCGGTAGTGGCTCATCTCCAGAAGAGATTAAAGAGGCTATTAGCTATGGTGTAATTAAAATGAATATCGATACCGATACCCAATGGGCATTTTGGGATGGGATAAGAGATTATGTATCTTCAAAACATGACTATCTACAATCTCAAATAGGAAATCCAGAAGGTGAAGATAAGCCAAATAAAAGCTATTATGACCCAAGAAAGTGGCTTAGAGCTGGTGAAGAGAGTATGAGAGATAGAGTTGTAAAAGCTTTTGAAGAGCTAAATAGTATTAATAGATATTAATTGTATTTTAAGTTTTTATGAACCCGAATTTGTTCGGTAAAAAAGTTAATATTGGACTAAAATAAATTTTAAAACTTCAGGAACCCCGAACTTGTTCGGGGAAAAATTGCTCTTGCAGAAAAATAGATTTTAAGCTCTTAGTAACCCCAAACTTCTTAGAGAAAAACTTATTATTGCAGAAAAATAAATTTTTATAAAAGCCAAAAATTAAACATCATCTCTTTTCCATCTGCTTGGGTCTAAAAATGTATCATCATGAATATGTGAAAATGCGGCTTTTACACTTTTAAATAGTTGTGGATGTTTCTCTTCTAACTCAATTAACCACTCTTTTGTATTTGCCCTAGCATATGGCATTTTAGTTTGAATTTTCATTGCTGGACACGCCTCATCTCCAATAGTTAAAAAGTTATTTTCGGTAGCAAAATTTCTTAACTGCTCTTCTCTAGCTTCTATTAAAGGGCGAATAACATGCACTCCACGGTTTGCCTTATAAATAGGTGGCATTGAGCGCAGAGAGCCATTATATAGCATATTCATAAAAAAGCTCTCTACTGCATCATCAAGGTGGTGTCCTAAAGCTATTTTATTAAATCCATTATCTAATGCATAAGTATATAATGCACCTCTTCTCATACGGCTAAAGTAGCTACAAAAACTGCTATTTTCTCGCATTGTATCTTGAGATATATCAAAAATTTTAGTCTCATATACCTCATAAGGAATATTAAACTCTTTGCAGTGTTCCTGTAAAAAACCATAATCTTCGCCATCCATTCCATACTTAATTGTAACAGCTTTATACTCAAACTTAAAAGGAGCGTGTTGTTGCATATTTGCTATTAGGTGTAATAAAGATAAAGAATCTTTACCACCACTAAGTGCTACTAACACTCTATCGCCCTCACCAATGAGGCGATATTTCGCATTTGTTTTACCAAAAACTCTTAATAACTTTTTGCTAATTTTTGCTCTTTTTATAATAGACTCCATACATTATTTTCTGCGATTATACAGTAGTTTTATTAAAATTATTAATCCGTTTTGTTTTTATATTACAAAAACATTAAGTTTTAAAGTAAATATCAACGCCTGGCACTTAATGAAGATGCAGAAATTTAAGTATATTTAATAGTAATATACACTACAGTAACCTGTATTACTAAAGGTAAATAATGAAGTTTTATAATAGAGAGATTAAGCTTAAAAATCTAAAAGAGATTGTAAAAAGAGATTTTAACACCTTTGCAGATAAATTTTTAGAAAAATATTTTAAAGAGAAGTTACAATTAACAAAAAAATATTCTCAAATTGGCTCTTATTGGGAAAGAGGCAATAAAAACGAAATTGATATTGTAGCAGTAGATGAACTAAACAAAAAGCTTCTTATTGCAGAAGCAAAACTAAATAAAGAAAAAATTAACCTAAAACTCTTAGAACAAAAAACTAAAAACCTATTGCCAAAATTTAAAGGCTATAAAGTAGAATTTAAAGCATTTGGTTTAGAGGATATGTAAATAAAAGTATTAATGATTCCATTAATATTGTGGGAATCTACGGTAACCTTACCTCTAATAAGCCCTAAGCCCTATGCTCTTAGCTTTAAGCTCTTTTACCAAAGCCAAAAGTTAAATCTTCTCTACCATCTCTAAAATAAAATCAGCACTAACTTTAGCTGATTTTTCTAAGAATTCATCAAAATCAAAACTGGCGTCCATATCGGCGCTATCGCTGATTGCTCTTAGTATAAAAAATGGAACTTGCAAGGCATCGCAAACTAGAGCTACTGAGTAGCCTTCCATCTCTATAGCATCTGCATTAAAGGTTTGTTTTATCCACTCTTTTTTCTCATTTGAATCTATAAATTGATCCCCTGTTGCAATTACTCCACCTTGTAGTTTAATATCCTTAGACTTAGCGACCTCTTTTGCCACTTCTATTAAATCGTTATCTGGATATATAAATACTTTTCCCTCTGGCACAAAGCCTGGCTCGTGTCCAAAAGCTGTAATATCTAAGTCGTGTTTACAAAGTTTTGTAGCATATATTAAATCGCCAATTTGTAAGTTTTCGTTAATTGCTCCTGCAACTCCGCTAAATAAAAGCTTATCACACTTAAAA
>JAMONW010000161.1 GCA_027066355.1 Campylobacteraceae bacterium | reverse complement strand
ATGCATAGTATAAAAAATTTATACAAAACTCTTATACCGTCAACTTCAATGCCTATATTTACACTAAATTATTTAAAGGATTTTATTGACAATATATTTACACTTAAAAAAGATAAAGCTATTTATAGGCGCATAATACTGGGTATTTTAGCGACTTTGCCATTTGTTTTAATCTTTACACTTTTGTTTACAACTGCAGATAGTTTATATAGTAAATTTTTATCAACTATCTTTACAAATAATTTTAATTTTAGTTTTTCTTATCTATTTAGTGTGCCTCTTTATTTTACACTATATCTCTCTATTTTTGTTTATGGTTTATCAAATAGCACAAACTCTAGTAGCTTGAGTATTTCTAAAAAAATTGACTCTTTAATTATTGGTATTTTACTTTGGAGTTTAAATTTACTATTTTTAAGTTTTGTAGCTTTAAAAATACCATTTTTACTAGAAGGCTCTCTTCCAAAAAGTATTAATATTGCAAATTTTGCAAGAGAGGGATTTTTTGAGTTAATGCTTGTAATGGCAATTGTATCTGCTATTTTTCTTTTTATTTTTAGATATGACAACAGCAAAAAGATAAATTTTTTACTTGCTCTACTTCTATTTCAAACTATTATTATTGGTATTGTTTCACTTAAAAAAATCTATCTTTATCATAATTTAATGGGTGCTACTGTGCTTAGAAATTATGTTGAATGGTTTGATTATTTTTTAATTTTAATCTTACTATTTGCTATATTATCTACTCTTAAAGGGTTTAAATACTCAACTTTTTTAAATTTTTTAATAGCTTTAGCTACTATATCTTTTGTAGCAATTTCTTCAGTTAATATTGATGCTCTTGTGGCAAAAGAGAATATCTTAAAATTTAAAAACAACCCAAATAAACTTGATAAAAAGATGCTTCAAGAGCTATCTATAGATGCTCTGCCTGTGATAAAAAAGTATAATATTAAGTTAAATTATAAAAATTATTTTAGCAATTTAAGAGATTGTAGTAGCTTTAAAAGTTATCATTTGGGATATTGTTTAAAGAGTAGATAAAATTTTACTTGTGGCAATATCTATCATATTATAAACTTCATCTCTTTTGTAAGGTTCATAGTAAAGGTCGGCTACATCTTTACTATTAAAACCATAATCTCCAAGGAGTTTAATGTTTTTTAAACCCATAGATTTTAGTTCTTTGTAGTTTGAACTGTCCATTGCAATAATTAAATTAAAGCTATGTAAATTAAATTGACTAAAGTGTTTAGAGATGTAATTTGATATATCTATGCCATGCTCTCTTGCTAAATCTTGCGATACCATACATGGAGCTTCGCCATTGTGGTAGTGTGAGAGTCCAGCAGAAGCAATTTTAATATTTAAACCAAGCTCTTTTGCCTTTGCTTTAGCAATACCTTCAGCTAAAGGTGAGCGACAGATATTTCCTAAACATATAAAAATTATACTTTTCATCTTTAACCTTTTTGCTTATAATATTTTAATTCTAATACCCCATTACTATTTAGAGTTACATAAGAGCAGTTTTTTATCCAATCTCCACAGTTAATATATTTAACATTTGAGAGTTGCTTTATTTCTGGTTCGTGAAGATGTCCACAAATTGCAATATTTGCACCTCTTTTAATAGCCTCTTTTTTTATATAGTTTATATATGATTTATAAAGAATTTTTTTAATTAATGGCTTTATTTTATAGTATAAATTTCTTTTACTTTTAAATTTTTTTGAGCTTTTTTTATATGTTTTTAGTTTACTTTTTAACATAAAGTGCTTTATTGCCTTATTTATTGGGTCTTTGTAGTGAAAGTTATCGCCATGTTCAATGTGTATTTTATTGCCATTAATATCTATGCTATACTCATTTAATATATTTATATCTTTAAAATAGTTTGCAAATTTTTCAAAGTTTAAACTCTCTTTTTCGTGATTTCCAAGTATATAAATTAGCTCCCAATCTTGGCTCTTTATAATATTAAAAAAGGTATCAAGATTGGGTGTTGTATCTTTAACAGAGAAGCTAATAACATCTCCTGCTAATATAAGCTTTTTTGTCTTTAACTCTCTTAAAAACTCTAAAATCAAAGCTTCATTTTGCATAATACCAAAGTGAATATCTGAGAGAAAAACTGCTTCATACATATTTTATGCCACTACCTTTTGATGTAGGGTAATTGTTCTATCACCCTCTTTTTTGCTATACGCTTCTACAATAATTTCATCACCAACTTTTAAGTAGTTATTTTTGCCAAACTCTTCATATTCAGTTGCTCCAATAGATACAAAAATCTCTTTTGGGTAGCCACAATCTTTTATAATTTGTGAAATATCTTCTAGTGGTCCAAAATCTTTTTGATTATTTAATTTATCTATTAACCAAGTTGTCAATTTATTGTAAAAATAGCTATAGCCTAAAAGTGGAGCATCTGCACCGTATGGGTGCTTTATATTATCTCTAATTAGAAAGCTTCTTATGTGGTAGTTATCCATTATACCACCCTCTTCAAACTTGTCTATCTTTACCCAGTGGTGTGCAATACCTTTTGATTTATCGCTCCAGCTCTTCTTTTGGCTAATTTTTTTGGCACCCTCTTTACGAATTGTGGTATCATTAAAAACTGTAAACTTTTTAGCAATTAACTTTACAACTTTTCCATCTTGATACTCTGCTTCAAAAAGCACTCCAATCTCTGGTTCTACTTGAGCATTTGCTTCATAATCTGGTAAAATCAACTCCTCTTTAGCAATTGGAAATCTACCCAAAAAACAGTTGCTTCCTGGAATATAAAATGGAAAAATCCCTTTTGGCGCATTTTCTTCTTTGGTTTCAACCCCTACAAAATCTTTACTCTCTCCTGCTTGTTCAAGATGATTTGCAAAATTTCCAGCAACACCTAAACATAAAACATCTCTTAACACATTAGCCCCTATTTTTAAATATATTATAGCAATTTATTTTTAAGCTATAAGCCAATTTTCAAGCATAAATATATCTTTTGTGCATGGCATTGCCCTCCAGCCATGGCTCTCTAAATACATCAGTTTTCCACCAAAAAGCCCTACTGCATACTTCTCTTTATAAATTGGAAATAATCCACTAGAGAGTGAATTAAAAATTTCATCAAAACTCTTAGGTGCGTTATAGTTGTCAAACTCAAAGCTATGAATATCAATTAAGCTCTGCTGCAATAGCTCATTTTTTAAAAGAGATTGGCTTAAAATATAGTAAGCTGGAAATGAAATTGCAGGATTTGGCAAAATATCTTTAATATAAAGGCGCTCTTTTTTACTTTTATACATTAATTACCTTAAAATTCTTGCACACTTAATATCATCTTCTAAAATCTCAATTTTTCTAATAATTTTTTTGCTATCTGTGTATAGCGCAACTTTGCAGTATGGGTAGCTATCTTCATCAAATAGATCTTGAATTATAGTGCCTACCCTATCGCTTTGGTAGTAGCATACACTCTCTCCATTGCCTAAATCTTTTGTTTCATAACAAAAGCCATTATTCATTTCAAAATCCATAAGTGAGCGATTTAGATACCAACTTCTCTTAACCTCTACTACGCTATCTTTTTGGATATTTTGATTATTTACACAAGATGTTAAAAAGAGTGCCAATATAACTAAAACTGATATTTTCATAAACTTCCTTTTTTATTTATTATATCAAAATAAATCATAAATTATAAATTCTCCATTTTCAATTATCAATTAATTAAAAACCTCCCCACCCTACTCTCTAGCCAATATTTTGGTTTTATAAAGCTACCTGTTACAAATCCAATATGCCCTCCATTATCACTAAGTTCTAGCATTATGCTGCTTGAGAGTTCATCACTTTTTGGTAAAACATCTGGCGTCATAAATGGGTCATCTTTTGCGTGTATTATTAGTGTTTGGGTCTTTATATGCTTTAGATATTGGCAAGATGAAGCTTTTTTATAGTAATTATTTGCCGTGCCAAAGCCAAATATTTTTGCAACATATAGATTGTCAAACTCTCTTATTGTTTTTACTCTCTTAACTCTTGTTTTATCAATACCTAAAATTTTTTGCATATTAAATTTTTCATACTTTCTTAATAGAGTATTTTTTAACTCTTTTAGTAGATAACTTTGATAAACTCTTGCAAAACCCTTATTTATTGTGTCTGCACAAATATTTAGCTTTAGAGGTGGCGATATTGCTATTGCTTTTTTTAAAGGCGAACTACTGCCCCACTCACCCAAGAGCTTAAGAAGCATATTTGCTCCAATAGAGTAGCCAATTGCATAAATATCACTTTTTGGATACTCTTTTTGTAAATACTCTATAAACTCTTTTGCATCATCAGTTTTGCCACTATGGTAAGCATATGGTTTTAAGTTCGCTTTAGTGCCACATCCTCTAAAATGCATTAAAACTGCTGAGTAACCCTCTTTTTGAAGGGTATTCATTTGCCCTACTATATATGGAGAGTTAATTGAACCTGCCAAACCATGAAAAAGAACTACTATCTTTTTTGGCTCTTTTGGCTTTTTATTCATCCATACTATCTCTACAAAATCACCATCACTTAATTTAAACTCTTCATACTCAAGGTTTTTTAATTTATCTCTTCTAAAAAGAGTTGCATAGAGTGTTTGAATGTGTGGATTTTTTAGTAAAGTTGGGGCTTCAAACATAACTTTGCCTTTTATATTTTATTACTATTTGGCTAAAAAAATAGGGTATTTTTTAATTTTTTTAATACCTAACTAGGCTAGATAGTAATATAGAATTTTAGAGCCTATTTTGTTCTTTTTTTTAAAAAAAATAAAATTTACTAAATAAATTATGTAAAGTATTACTTTACAGTTTACATATTTATTATGGACTCTTTATTTTTGTTTCACATGAAACATTTAAGCCACCAAAGATGGCTTAAAATTTAATCCTCAAAAACTCTTTTAAATATTGCATCTACATTTTTTGTATAGTAGTCAAAGTTAAAACACTCTCTTATTTGCTCTTCGCTAAGTTTACTTCTTAGCTCTTCATCACTTAATAGATATTGCAAATATAAGCTCTCACCTTTCTCGTTTGTTGTTGGTTTGCCTTGCTGTATCTCTTCCCAAACTTTCATTGCATTTCGTTGAACAATTTTATAAGCATCTTCTCTACTTACACCAGCTTTTGGTAGCTCTAAAAGAACGCGTTGAGAGAAAACTAATCCACCAGTTAGGTTTAAGTTTTTCATCATATTCTCTGGCATAACAGTTAATTTAGATATTACACCATTCATTCTATGAAGCATAAAATCGCTAGTTATAAAACTATCAGGTAGCCAAAAGCGCTCTGTTGAGCTATGGCTAATATCTCTCTCGTGCCAAAGTGCAACATTCTCCATTGCTGGAATTACATATGCTCTAATAATTCTAGCTAATCCTGTTATATTTTCTGTTAAAATTGGATTTCTTTTATGAGGCATTGCAGAGCTTCCCTTTTGTCCTTTTGCAAAAAACTCTTCTGCTTCATAAACTTCTGTTCTTTGAAGATGGCGAACTTGAACAGCAAATTTTTCAATAGAACTAGCAAGTAGTGCTAAAGCAGATGCTAATCTTGCGTATCTATCTCTTTGAATTACTTGGTTAGATACTGGTGCTGGTTTTAAGCCAAGCTCTGCCATTGCATACTCTTCTAACTCAAGAGGTGCGTGTGCAAAGTTACCCATTGCTCCACTTATTTGTCCAACTGCAATAACTTCCATAGTATCTTCTAAGTTTTTTAGATGGCGCTTTAGTTCATCATACCAAACTGCTAAAGTTAAACCAAAGGTAATTGGCTCTCCATGAATTCCATGGCTTCTACCAACCATTGGTGTATATTTATGCTCAAATGCTCTTTTTTTTACGCTCTCCATAAGCATTTTTACATCTTCTATAATAATCTCTAAAGAGGCTTTCATCTGAAGTGCTACACCTGTATCAACAGCATCTGAACTTGTCATTCCATAATGAAACCATCTGCTCTCTTCCCCTAAACTTTCAGAAACACTAGTATTAAAAGCAATTAAATCATGCTTCGTAACTGCTTCAATCTCTTCAATTCTCTGAACACTAAATTTAGCATTTTTTACAATCTTTTCGCAATCTTCATCTGGAATTAGCCCTAATTTATTCCAAGCTTTAACTGCTGCTTTTTCTACCTCTAACCAAGCTGCATATCTTGCCTCTTGCGTCCACAATTTTTTCATCTCTTCACGAGCATATCTCTCTACCATTGCATCAAATCCTTATTATTTTTTAGGTAATATTATACTAAAAAAGGTGTTAAATGCCATTTGGTTTTGATGAGTTTATAGTAAAAGAGCCTACAATTGCTTTTAGAGTTTTAATAGATAGATACAATATTGAGTTAAGAGAGGCTCAAAAAATTATAGATAAAGGGCGTTTAATTTGCAATAATAGAACAATTACTGCCAAAAATGAACGCATATTTGGCGCTATGAAAGTTCTTAGATTTTTGCCAAAATCAAAAGGTTTAAAACCTATTTTTAGAACAAAAGATTTTATGGTTTATGATAAACCTAGCGGTGTGCTTGTTCATCCAAATAAAATTTTAACACCCTACTCTCTTTTAGATGAAATAAGAACCTTTGGTGGAGAAAATGCAAATGGTGTGCATAGAATTGATATGGAAACCTCTGGCTTAGTATTAGCTAGTTTAAATAGAGATAGTGAAATTTTATTAAAAGGTATGTTTGAGAAAAAATTAATAAAAAAGAGTTATTTAGCTTGGGCTAAAGGTAAAACAAAAGAGGAGTTTATTGTAGATAAACCTATCAAAATTCGTCAAAATTATGATAATTCAAAGCATAAAGTTGAGATAAATAGTGCTGGTAAAGAGGCAAAAACTAAGTTTACAAGATTGCTTTACAATAAAGATATTGATGCCACTTTACTAAAAGTAGAGCCACTCACAGGCAGAACACACCAAATTAGAATACATTTGTTTCATATGAAACATCCAATTTTAGGCGACCCTCTTTATGGCACAAGTTTTGAAGTAGCTGAAGCCTATTTAGAAGAGAGGTTGTCAATAGAGGATAGAGTAAAATTTACAGGTGCTAAGCGTTTAATGCTACATGCAAATACACTAGAGTTTAAATTAAAAAATCAATATTTTATTAAAAGTCAAGTTAATTTTGTTGATGTGTTGTTATGCAATTGAAAGATTAGATGTTTCATGTGAAACAATAGAAAGTTTAGTATTCAGTTTTTATAACAGAAATTATATGAAGGGGCAAGATATGGAAAATATTGATTTTTATCATAGCAAAATCAAGAGATTTCTTGATGAGAAGTTAGTTGAGTATAAGCATGAAGTTTTTGATATGTTATGCCACACTGTTAATGAAGCAGCAATTGCAATTAATGAAAGCAAAGATAACTTTGTTAAAAATATCTGTATGATAGATAAGAGTGGTAACTTAATTGTAACTATTGTATCTGGAGATGATAGATCTAGCACTAAAAGAGTTGCCAAGGCTTTAGGTATTGATAGACCAAGATTAGCTAACTCTAAAGAGATTTTAGAAAAAACAGGCTTTATAGCTGGTGGTGTTCCATCATTCTCTTATGATGCAATCTATTTGCTAGATGAAAAAATATTAACTAAAGAGTATATAATAACAGGTGGAGGGAGCGAATATTCGTTAATTAAAATTAGAGTTAAAGATATGCTAAAATTAAATAGTGCAAAGATATGTAGAGTTAGAAAGTAGGTGTTTAAAACTCTTAGCTCTCTGGCTATATAAATTAAGCTCTTTTTAGCAAATTAAAAATTATTTTCTAATTTCTCTAATTATAGCCCATACTCCCACAACTGCAGCTGCTATTATAATTGAATATAGCGCCATATCTAATTTTGTCATTTATTATCCTTTAAATTTTGTTCTCTTAGCTGACCACAAGCAGCACTAATATCTAAACCTTTACTCTCTCTAATTGTGCAAAGAACTCCTTTGCTTAAAAGATACTCTTGAAATGCTTTTACCCTCTCTTGGCTTGGTCTTTTAAATTCACTTCCTTCATGGTCATTAAAATAGATTAAATTTACTTTTGATTTGATACCATTTAGTAACTTTACCAATTTTTTTGCACTTGCTAAGTCATCATTAACATCTTTTATAACTAAATATTCAAACATAACTTTTTTTCTTAAATTTACAGGAAAATTTCTTACTGCATCCATAATTGAAGCAATATTATATGCTTTATTTATTGGCATAAGTTTTTGACGAAGTTCATCATCTACTGCATGTAGAGATATAGCTAAATTTATACCCAAATCCATCTTAGCTAATTTCTCAATTTTACTACTAAGTCCAGAAGTAGAAACAGTTTGTCGTTGTGGAGAGATACTTAAACCATCTAAATCACTAAAAACTTTTACTGCTTTAGCAAAATTTTCTAAGTTATCAAGCGGTTCACCCATTCCCATATATACAATATTAATTCTGCGATTGCTCTCTATATTATTATCAATATATATTTGAAGAATTTGCTCTACTATTTCGCTTGTATTTAAGTTGCGAATAAAACCACCTTTTGCAGTATAGCAAAATGCACATCCTACTTTGCATCCAACTTGGCTTGAAACACAAACTGTATATCTTGGTAAATGTTTTATAGAGCCATCATCATTATATTGAGTGTCGCGCATTAAAAGTAAAACTGCCTCTACTGTATGCCCATCTTGCAACTCAAAAAGATATTTTATAGAGCCATCACTGCTAACTTGCTTAGATACAATTTTTAGAGTATGAAGAAAAAAATTATCTTCCAAAGAGGCAATTAAATCTTTTGGCAAATTTTTCATATCTTTAAAATTTGTAACTTTTTTATGATAGAGCCAATTGTAAATTTGTTTTGCTCTAAATTTTGGTTTAACTAACTCTTCTAACTCATCTTTTGTGTAATTTAAAATATAATCTTTCACCCTATTCCCTTGTGTCTTAAATGTAATTCAAGTTTTTCCATAGCCTCTTTATGATTTTTTATAAAATCTTTATGTGCATTTTTATTGCAGTAGTTAGTAACAACAAATACACCACCAACAGGAATATTAAACTCTTTTGCAACACTCAAAACTGAAAAAAACTCCATACTCTCTAGTGATAAACCAATTTTTAAATATATCTCTGAAGCCTCTTTTGATGCTGTAATATAGTTTGAACTATTAACAATTGTTTCATGTGAAACACTCTGAATTACACTATTTAAAATAGCTCCACTTTTAGTTGGAGCAACATCATCTGCTACAATCAAATTATCTAAAGGTGTATATCCTTGATTGTGTATGAATGAGTGTTCAATATTACTAGCAGCCCTGCTATATACAATATCAAAGATATTATGTTTGCCATAGCTTCCTGCACTTCCAACAAAAAGAATAAACTCTGGTGGATTCATAATACAAAGCCTAGTTAAATTTATAGCACTATTTACCAAACCAATACCAATTGGTGTTGCAAAACTAAACTGTTCTATATCTCCTGCGCAAACTATCATTTTATATCCTTACAGGAATAGCATTCTCTTTTAAGTAGCGCTTTAAATCCATAATATCAATCTCTCTAAAGTGAAAAATTGAAGCTGCCAAAGCAGCATCTGCGCAACCGTTTTGCAAAGCCTCTTTTATATGCTCCATATTTCCAGCACCCCCACTAGCAATTAGTGGAATTGGAGCAACTTTAGAGATTGCACAATTTAGCTCATTATCATAACCAGCTTTGGTGCCATCACTATCCATAGAAGTTACTAGTAACTCCCCTGCTCCTCTATCATATGCCTCTTTTGCCCAAGAGATTGCATCAATACCTGTATCTCTTCTTCCACCATGAGTAAAGATATTCCATCTACCCTTAGCTACCCTTTTTGCATCAATTGCAACTACTATACACTGGCTTCCAAAGCGTTTAGCACCCTCATTTATAAACTCTGGGCGTTTAATTGCAGCTGAATTTATACTAACCTTATCACAACCAGCATTTAGTAGATTATATATATCACTAAGCTCTCTAATTCCACCGCCAACTGTTAAAGGAATAAAAACTTCACGAGCTACCTCTTGGACAATATCTACAATTGTTTTTCTCTTTTGGTGAGTTGCTGTAATATCTAAAAAAGTAATCTCATCAGCTCCCTCTTGGTTGTATCGCTTTGCAACCTCAACAGGATCTCCAGCATCACGAAGCCCAACAAAATTTACACCCTTAACAACACGACCATTATCAACATCTAAACAAGGAATTATGCGCTTAGCAAAGTAGTCCATTTAATTACCCTATTTTTATTTAGAGTATAGCAAAAATTTAATAAGAAAAGGTTGGTTTTTTAGAAGTTAGAGAAGAAGTTTTATTTACTTCTTACTCTCTTTTTTAGAGCTATCTTTTGTATCTTTTTTAGTAGGAGCTTCAGCTTTTTTCATAGCATTATCTAAAATAGCTTTAAGCTCTTGAAGATGTGGTTTTAATCTTTTTTGAGTCATCATTTGTCCCTCATAAGATAATTGACCCATAGTAGCTAAAACCTTTTGTCCTGTTTTTGATTTATAAAAGTTTGTTATATCTTCAAGCTCTTGTTTTGTATAATATTTAGAATAAAGCTTTGCTAAATCATTTTTTACAGAATCCCAACCAATATACTTTTTATAAAAATCTCTAATTTTACCCTCAACAGATTTAAAATTACTATTTGCTACAACTAATCTTTTAGTTGAAGCCTCTACTGCATTATCATAGATTTTTTTTAAGTTCATCTCTTTTAATAGATTATATGCTGCAGAAATTGAGTCATCTTTAGAAGCAGTAGTTTTTGTAGCATTTGTTTCAGTTGCTTTAGTTGAATTATTTTCAGCAAATAGTGTATTTGTAGAAAAAACAATAGCAAAAATTAAAATAACTTTTTTAATCACAATTACTCCTTATATTTTTGCTAATATTATACTATGATTTTTATATTAAAAAAGTAAAACCAAAAAAGTAATATTACTTTTTTGAGTTATTTTGAGTAGAAAATTTATAATATACTCTATTTAGATACTCTGTAACTAAATCTTGCTCCTGCGGAAACCATCCAATATTAAAGTAGCTATCACAATCAACTACCCACTTGTGAATACCCTTTTTATCTTTTATTTTAGATTTTAAACCCTCTTTTTTAATAGAGTTTGGGTCAAACTTTTCATCTTGTAAGTGGCACTTTTGACAGTTTGCTTTTAGGTATAGCTCTTTGCCCTCTTTAATAATATTTTCATTTGCAAAAATTGATGTTATAACTGTTAATATAAAAATTAAATATCTCATTTTAGACTCCTTTTATAAAGAATAATTATATTATAACATAAAAGAAGTCTATTAATAAAAAGTGGTAAAAAAAATAGTAGTTTTTAATATTGCAGTAACAGCTCTACCAGCTATCACCACCACCCCCTCCAAAGCCTCCACCACTAAAGTCTCCAAATCCTCCAAAATCACCTGTATCAATAGATGGAGCAGAGCCTATTCCATCACTAAATCCCCCTGTTGAGCTTTCTGAATAACTAGTTGGCTCAAAATCAAAGCTATTAAAGCTATCAAAACTTCCATCATACCAATCAGGAATTGGCGTTTCTAACTCTTTATATAAATTTAACCAATGCTTATTTAAGCCAAAAAGAACTGCATATGGCAACACTTTATCAAGATAGTTTTTATCTTCTTGCAGGAAAAATTTTATTTTATCTTTATCGGCTTTATCTATAAACTCTCTTAAACCTAGCAGATGCCGTTTTGCTAAAATTCCTTTAAAAGTAAGGGTATTTGCCTTTTTATAAATTAAGTAACTTCCAATAGCAATAATTAAAACCATAAATAGCAAAGATAGGGCAATATCTTCTGAATTTAAGGAGCTATATAAGAAAAAGCCAGAAAATAGAATCCAAAGAATTGAGAATAAGATACCTCCAGCATCAGCACTTTTAAAGGCACTCAATAGGTTAAATAGTCCAACTGTTAAAAAGCCAATAGCTACAACTACTGGAATTATCATATCTGCACCTGTATCTTTTGAGATATAATACAAAAATGCACCCAAAGTTAAAATACCTATACCAACAGCAGCAAATATAAAACTTTGCCTAGCACTCTTAACTGAAGAGCCATAATAACCTTTTTGAACCAATCTATCATGCAAAGAGGCTTTTAAATCTTCAAACCAAGTGCTTCTAAATTTAACTAATGTGCTTGGCAAAAATGTTTCATCACCAAAGAGTTCATTTAATATTTTAACTTGATTTGGCGTTAGAGAATTATCTACATCTTTTAATTTTTTTAAATATGTGCCGTTTTCATCCTCTTGAAATTTTATAAAACCTAAGTTAGCCAACTCTAAGATAGCAGCTTTTAACTCTTTGAAATCTACAAAATTATCTTTTAATAGCCCAGATTCCATTACAGTTAACTCTTTTGGTGGACGATATTTTGGTGCAATTGAACCTACATCACCAAAGATATTAAGTTTTTTGCCAAAAAACCAAAATAGTGCTAAAATAGGTGCTATAAATAGCAGATAGATTGGCTTTTTATAGTAAGCATATGAGGGCTTTTGACCTACTTTCATTAAAGATGGATTAAAAGCAATAGATATTGTTAAACCTTCATGTGGAGCTAAATTTGTAGTTTCTAGCTCTAGGCGTGAACCTAAGTTTTTAACTGGCACACTTTTAGTAGAGCCAAATTTACCTCTAAATGCCTTAGCAGTAACTCTATTTTGTAGTTTTTTAGGAAGATATATAACACCTTTGGCATACATTATTGGTTTTTTCCATGCTGTGCCTATAATATCAAAAATAATATAATTTTTATTGCCTCTATTTCGAACAATTCTACCCTCTAAATTATATTTAATTGTATAACCTACCCTACCTGATACATAGCTATTAGCACTACCTATTTTTATACGCCAAAAGTTATCTTTTGTGTATAGCTCATAATTGGTAGAATAGCCATTTTTAAAGACCTTTAGGTTTGAAATTTTCGTATCATTTTTTGGAATATCTCTATATATTCCATGTCTTCTATCATAGCCAAAATTATAGAGTATCTCCTCTGTAACTTTGGCTTTGCCATCATTTGTAATAAGCAATTTTGTTGTATAGTTTTCTATATACTCTCTACTATATCCAAATAGAGATAGTGTAAAAAAACTTAAAAGTAGTAGTAGCTTCATAGCTTTTTATAGATCCACTTTTGGCATTGAGTAAACATCTTTTTCTATAGCTTCATCAACCTCAAAATACTCATATGGTGTAAAGTTAAATTGTTTAGAGATATAAACTTCTGGAAAAGAGTCTATTTTTGCATTATAATCTCTTACAGTTGCATTGTAGTAGCGTCTAGCACTCTCAATATCACTCTCTAGTGCTTGAAGCTGGTTTTGTAAATTTATAAAATTTTCATTTGCTTTTAATTCTGGGTAAGCCTCGCTTAAACCAAAAAGCCCACTTACTGCACTTTTATACATAGCTTCAGCTTTACTAGCCTCACCTGCATTATGTGCGCTTAAAGCCATATTTCTAGCTTTAATTACATTCTCTAGTGTTTGGCTTTCGTGCTTTGCATAACCCTTAACTGTATCAACAAGTGCTGGAATTAAGTTATAGCGCTTTTTAAGTTGCACCTCAATATCACTCCAAGCTGATAAAACTCTTTGCTTCATACCTACTAAATTATTATATGCCATTACCATATAGATAGCTGCAATTATTAAGATAAATAAAACTATATTTGAAAAACCCATTTTTTAACTCCTAAGAATAAATTTAAACAATTATAGCTAAAATAGTGGTAAAAAAAGGGGAAAAATATAGATGAGTGTAAAAATTTTAGAGTTTTTAATAGTTTTAGTAGTTCTTTTTACATTAGGAATACTCATTATACGGTTGTATCGCGAAAATGAAAGGGCGCAAAAAGTAAACTCCTTATTTCAAGAGCATAATAATACACTAAAGTCAAAACTTATTAAAACAGAGCAAGAGAAAGAGAATTTAAGCAAAAACTTAGAAGAGTATCAAAAAAAACTTGAAAAATTTAAAGAGATTGAAAATAGCTATAATACACTTTTAGGTAAACACCAAGCTACTGTTAATGAACTTGAGGATTTAAGAGAAGTAGTTGATAAAAGCACAATGCAACTTTTAGAGATGAAGGCAATTCAAGAGAGAACTAAGAGTTTGCAAGAGGCACTAAAAGAGAAAGAGGAGCTTGTAGCAAAACTTAAAGAGGATATGGGCAAAGAGTTTAAAAATTTAACAAATGAGCTTTTAGAGCAAAAAAGAGATACTCTTAAAAAAGAGAATAGCGAAAGTATAAAGCAACTTTTAGAGCCTTTTGATAAAGATATAAAAGGCTTTAAAGAGCGTTTAGAGAAGTTAAATCAAGAGCAGAGTCAATCTGTTTCTATGCTAAGAGGTGAGCTTTTGCAGATAAAAGAGTTAAATAAAACACTCTCAAATGAGGCAAAAGAGTTAGCAAGAGCATTAAAGGGGGATAATAAACTTCAGGGTAACTGGGGAGAGCTTATTTTAGAAAGAGCGCTAGAAGCTACGGGACTTAGAGAGGGCATAGAGTATAAAAGAGAACAGGTGTTCAAGGATGAAAATGGCACATTAAGAGCTGATGTAGTGCTTTATTTGCCTGAGAATAAACATATAGTAATAGATTCAAAAGTTTCACTAAATAGTTATACTCAAATATTAAAAGCCCAAAATGAAGAGGAGAAGAGAGTTGCAAAAAATAATCATATAATTAGCATAAAAAGACATATTGATACACTAGCTTCAAAGCAGTATCATATGTTAAATAGCCTTAAATCACCAGAATTTACACTTATGTTTATACCTATTGAGGCAGCTTATTTAATGGCTTTAGAGATTGATAACTCTCTTTATGAGTATGCTTTTGAGAGAAATGTAGCAGTAGTTACACCAACTACACTCTATACTACACTAAAAACTGTATCTACACTTTGGCGTTTGGCAAATCATGATAAAAATATGCAAACTATTGCCCAAGAAGCAGGAGCTTTGCATGATAAATTTGCCCTATTCTTAGAGGATTTCTTACAAATAGAAAATCGCCTACACCAAGCTCAAACCTCATTTATAAGCGCAAAAAATAGGCTACATACAGGTAGTGGTAGTTTGCATAGCAAAATAGAAAAAATTGGAAAACTTAGTGGAAAAAGTAAAAAAGAGCTGCCAAAAATTAGCAGTTAAAGCTTAATTTTCTCTAAAAATTTTGCTGTGAAGTTTGAGCTTTTGGCACGAACAAGTTCGCGCTTCCACTCTTGGAAACCAAAACTTGTTCTGGTTAAAATTTGATTGGCTGTGGGATTTGAACTTTTGGCACGAACAAGTTCGCGCTTCCAATCTTGGAAACCAAAACTTATTCTGGTCTAACCCTAATTGGCAGTGGAGTTTGAACTTTTGGCACGAACAAGTTCGCGCTTCCACTCTTGGAAACCAGAACTTGTTCTGGTCTAACCCTAATTGACTTTTTTTAATTAGCGCCCTACTTTGAAGTAAATTAGTTTTGTTTTTTTAAAAAAGATATTATTATTATCATTTACCATTAAATATCTATTATTTCCAACACTTGCAATACCTTCAAAGTTCTCTATTTTCCAGCCCTTTGAGCTATCTATGCTTAGGAGAGTTTCACTTTTGCATGGCTCTTTTTTGCAACCTTTGATATATAACTCTTTAAGCGTTACAACAAATTTTCCAAGTATTCCTCCATAGGCTCTCTCTAATATTAAAAGATTTCCATCATCCATAACTTCAATATCTGAAATAGAGTTATTCTTATATGGCTCCATCTTTAATTTCCAAGTTTTTCCATTAAATGAATATATTGTTTGATTTCTAAGCTTTTTACCCTGTATTGGCTGTTCAAGAGCCGTAATTAAGCCATATTTAGGATGCCAAGTTAAAGATTCTAAACCCTTGTTTCCAGATTGTAAATCTTTTTCTCTTATTTTTCTAAGCTTTGTGGGGAGTTTTAAATTTTTTATTTTTATACCATTTGGGCTAAATTGAGTTACTCTAAGCCTACCCTCTCTTGATACATAGATATTACCTTTATCATCTAATGCAATGCCCTCGGTATCTCTATCGTGGTAATGTTTTTTATAGCGTTTGCCATTTCGTTTTTTAAAATAGACTGCTTTTAGTGGCTTTAGCGTAAAGTTATCATCATTAAAATTGGCTTTAAAGGTAAACATAATACCTTTATCACTAACCATATACAATATTTTTCTCTTTTTATCATAAGCTAAACCTGATATTTCGCTAAAGTTATAGCTACCAAAATTTGGATTAAAATTAATCTGTTTTATTAAATCAACTTTACCTTTATAGTTAATTGGAGCAATATTTAGTGCAAAAAATGATGTAATTAATAGTAAAAGTGTAATTAAAATTTTCATTTTTTAGAGGCTTTGTATTTTAGAAACTCTTGAAGTAAAATTAGTGCAATTGCTAAATCTATCATAACATCTGCAAAGTTAAAAACAGCAAAATTAAAACCACAATGCCAAGCAACAAAATCTGTTACTCCACCTTTTATAAATCTATCATACAAATTACCCAAAGCACCACCTGCAAGTAGTCCTACACTTAGTGGATACTTTTTAAGCCAACTCTCTTTTAGTGCCAAATATGCCAAAAAGCCAATAAGTGCAAGTTGAAGCCATTTTAAATTTTCTCCCAAAAAAGCCAACATACTAAATGCTACACCTTTATTTATATGAAGCTCTAAAGAGATGCAACTACTTTGCCAATTGTATCCACTCTCAAATAACTCTTTTAAGCCTTGGTCTATTAAAAACACCCCAATTAAAGCAAAGCCAAAAATTGCAAATTTTCTCACGAAAGAGCCTTTTTAAAGAAATCTTGAGATTTTGTCATAAAGCTGTGAAGTTCTTTTTTGTTGCTACCCTCTAAGAGTAATCTAATCTTATTTTCTGTGCCAGAGTATCTAAATAGATGGCGAATATTTGCATCTTCTATCTCTTTTTTAAGCTCATTTAAGCCATCTATTTTATCTAAAGGTTTTTTATTTGCAACCTCTAAATTTACTTTTACTTGTGGATATAGCTCAAATGGATTAAATACTTCACTAGCCCTTTTACCACTCTCTAACATAAGTGCTAGAGCTTGTAATCCTGTTAAAATACCATCACCTGTTGTAGCATAATCACTAAATATAACATGTCCACTCTCTTCTCCACCAAAATTAGAGCCAACTTTTGCCATTAATTCACTCACATTTTTATCGCCTACTTGGCTTCTAAGTGTTTGTATGCCAGATTTTGCCAAGTAGTCATCTAGTGCCATATTGCTCATAATTGTAGTTACAAAAGTTTTGTTTTTTAGTAACTTTTTTTCATTAAGGTAGTGAGCTAAAGCACCCATTAACTTATCGCCATCAACCACATCACCATTTTCATCAACAACTACAATTCTATCAGCATCTCCATCAAGTGCAATTCCTATATCTGCACGATAATCTCTAACTGCTTTTGCTAAAACCTCTGGATGCATTGCTCCACAAGTTTCATTAATATTAAATCCACTTGGCTTATTGCCAAGAACAATAACATCTGCTCCAAGTTCTTCTAAAATTGTAGGACCAACAATATACCCTGCTCCATTAGCACAATCTATTACAACTCTTAAACCATTTAGAGTTAAATCTTTTGGAAAAGAGTTTTTAATATGCACAATATAGCGCCCTATTACATCATCTATTCTTCTTGAACGCCCTATATTTCTCTCTACACATTGAGAATTTTCTATCAACTCATCATTATCATAAATTTTTGCAATTTTACTCTCTACATCTTTGCTAAGTTTCTTCCCACTATGGTCAAAAAACTTAATTCCATTATCCCAATATGGATTATGACTAGCACTAATCATAATTCCAGCATCACATCTCATATTTTCTGTAATAAAAGCAATTGCTGGTGTTGGCATAGGCCCTATTTGAATAACACTATAGCCAACTGCTGTTAAACCTGCAACTATAGCATTTTCAACCATATAGCCACTTCTTCTTGTATCTTTACCAACTAAAATTTTTTTACTCTTAGCATATGGTTTAAAGTATATACCTGTTGCCATCGCAAGACGCATAGCAGCATATGCAGTTACCTTTTCACCAGCTTTTCCTCTTACTCCATCAGTTCCAAATAGTGCCATTACTTTTCCTAAGTGTAAAATTTTTGCCAAATTTTACCTAAAAAAGTATAAATTATATATACTTTAATAGGAGTTTAATAATTTTTTTGATAATATTCGCCAACTTTAGACCAATTTTATCAAATGTAAGGAAATTTTATGGCAAATCATAAGTCAGCAGCAAAAAGAGCTAGACAAACTATTAAGAGAACTGAGAGAAACAGATACTACAGAACTCGTCTTAAAAATATTGTAAAAGCTGTTAGAGAAGCAGTAGAAGCTGGAAACAAAGAGGGTGCGCAAGAGGCATTTAAAGTTGCTAACAAGCAAATTCACCACTTTGTAAGCAAAGGTTTTTTAAAGAAACAAACTGCTTCAAGAAAAGTTAGTCGTTTACATAAATTAGTAAACTCGCTAGAGGTTGCTTAAGTTAAATAGAGCTTTTGCTCATAAGAATATTAGGCTAAGCCCTAATATAACTCTTCTAATCCAAAATTTAGGATACTTTTATGCTTAAAAATAAACTTCAACCATTTATAGATAGATACAATGAAATAACTGCTCAACTTAGCACACCAGAGATTGCAAGTGATATAAAAAAGATGAGAGATCTTAGCAAAGAGCAATCAAATATAGAGCCAATTGTCCATAAGGCAAAAGAGTATATCGAAATTGCAGAAGCAATTGAAGAGAATAAGCAGATGCTAGGTGATGAAGAGTTTGATGAACTTGCAAAAGAGGAGTTAAGCGAACTTGAGCCAAAATTAAAAGAGATAGAAGAAGAGATAAAAATCTTAATGATTCCAAAAGATCCAAATGATGATAAAGATATCTATATCGAAATGAGAGCAGGAACTGGCGGAGATGAGAGTGCTTTGTTTGTTGAAGATGCCTTTAAAATGTATGCAAGATATGCAGATAAGCAGGGTTGGAAAGTTGAAATTGTAAGCTCAAGTGAAGGAACTGCTGGGGGTTATAAGGAGCTTATTATTTTAATTAAGGGTGAGAATGTTTACTCTAAATTAAAGTATGAGGGTGGAACACACCGTGTGCAAAGAGTTCCAGCAACTGAAACTCAAGGAAGAGTGCATACCTCAGCAATTACTGTTGCAGTAATGCCAGAGGTTGAAGATGTTGAGGTAGATATTAAGCCAAATGAGATAAAAATGGATGTATATCGCTCTAGTGGATGTGGTGGACAAAGTGTTAATACAACTGATTCAGCAGTTCGTTTAACGCATATTCCAACAGGAATAGTTGTTGCAATTCAAGATGAAAAGAGCCAACATAAAAACCGTGATAAAGCTATGAAAGTGTTAAAAGCTAGAGTTTATGAAGCTCAAATGGCAGAGCAGATGGATAAATTAGCAGCCGATAGAAAACTTCAGGTTGGAAGTGGCGATAGAAGTGAAAAGATAAGAACTTATAACTACCCACAAAGCCGTATTACAGACCATAGAATTGGGCTTACAATTTATGCTCTTGATGATGTAATGAATAATGGTGCATTAGATTTGGTAATTGACCCACTAATTGCACATGCACAAGCAGAAGCTCTAAAAGCAAGTGAAGAGAGTTAACTCTAAAAAAGAGTTACTCTTTAGCATTTTAATTACAATTAAACTCTTCAATTAAAAAACATTTACTCTATAAAATATGATAAATTAGCTAATTTTTAGATACTAAATTAGTAAAAAGTGCGCTATTTGTATGCTATAATAAGCAAAAAAGGTTAAAAATGAGTGCTTTAATAGAGTTTGCAATTTTCCCAACTGACCATGGAGAGAGTAAAAGTAAATATGTAGCTAGAGTTATAAAGATGATTAAAGAGAGTGGTGTTGCATATGAATTTACTGCAATGGGAACAATAATTGAAACCAAAAGTGTAGCAGAGGGTTTAAAGATTATTCAAAAAGCTTATGAGATACTGCAAATTGATTGCAATAGAGTATATTCAACTATTAAAATAGACTATCGCGCAGGGTATAAAAATAGATTAGAGCAAAAAATTAAATCTGTTAAAGAGAAGTTATAGCTCTTTAAATATAGTTTTTTAATTTTACATATTTACAAAAGGAGGTATAAAGTGCTAAAAAACTTTTAACTCCTTTTGAAGATATTATCTTTTGACTCATCTTTTTTAAATGTAAAGTAAGCCCAAAGTATTATGCCATATACAAAAATTGATAAAATTACCACCCCAATTGTAACTGCTTCAAACATCTCTTTGTGCGGGAAAGTATCTGGTATTAAATGAACCAAAATAATAGATAATGCCCCTTTCATTCCAGAAAAAGTAAGTATAAACCATCCCTTAAATCCTACTGGCTTTATAGCCTTTATCTTATCTCCTATAAAAGCGAATTTTGCCATTGAGATAGCTCTAATTAGTGTTGTTACTGCAAACATTATTAAAATTTCTCTTTTATACTCTAAAAGCAGTTTAAAATCAACCATTTCGGCAAGTGCAAAAAAGATTACCACTGCTGCAATATAGCCAAACTCTTTTGCCATATCATAAATATACTCCAATCTATCAGTGGTTGTGCTTTTAATTGCTCCTAATCTTAAGGTTCTTAAAAATGATTTTGTTCTTTTTGCTGTATCATTTGCTAAATCATCATCTATCCATGCTTTTGTAGCCACAATTGCAACAATTAGAGTTAAGATTCCACTTACATGAAAATGCTCTCCTAACAAATATGCACTATAAGCCTCTACCACAAATGCAAATAATTCTCCCCTTCTATCAGAGAATAGCTTCATAAGCATATAGAAGCCATATCCAAGAGCTAAACCAATAAGTGTGCTAAGTATAAATACTCTAATTGCATCAACCGTAGCAGTAGTTGCATCAATTTGTCCATTTAACATCCATGGTAATCCAATAAAGAAAAAAGCAATTACGGCAGTAGCATCATTTCCTAAACTCTCACCCTCAATTAGCACCTTAATATCGTGTCCAATACCCTTAAATCGAGATAATACAGATTGCACACTAACTGCATCTGTTGCCATATTTATAGCAAATAGTGCTACATATCCTCCAAGGCTAAGTCCCTCAAAAATATTAAAATAACTCAAACTCGCCCCTGCAACTATAGAAATAGCGACAGAAACAACTGCTAAATAAAATATAGCCCAGCCATGTTTTTTAATATCTTTAAAGCTTAAATGCAGGGCATCTCCCATAAAAATAAGTGGAATACAAAAGAGTATTACAGTTGTAAAGTTTTGAGCCAAATCAATAGGCACAGCAGCTTTAAAATAGGTATATACAAGATATGAACCTATTAGTAAAATAAAGACAGATGGAATTTTAAGCTTTGAAGCTATGGCATCAGATAAAATAACTAAACTTAAAATTGTAATTAATAGTATTTCTGGTGCAAATGAGTGCATTATTTCTCCAAATTTTTCTAAAATTATACCCAAATTAAAATAATTATGATATAATTTTCTCGCCCTTTTTGGAGCCGTGCAATTAATTTGCAAGGCAACGGGTCAGGACAGGAATGTAGCAGCCCACCTTGCACTTTGATGTGCCACGGTCCCCCGAAAAGGGTTTTTCTTCATAAAATCTCTTATAATCTATACAATCAAATACTTTTTAATTATAGAGAGGTGTCCGAGTGGTTTAAGGAGCACGCCTGGAACGCGTGTGTAGGGCAACCTACCGTGGGTTCAAATCCCATCCTCTCTGCCAGAAATTATTAATACCTGCTTTTTGGCTTATCTTTAACATTTATAATTGGCTTAATATGCTCAACTACCTCAACCAAATCTTTTTGAAGCTCCATTACTTCAAAGATGTTTTTATAAGCAAATGGCGATTCATCAATTGTTGCTTCATCTATTGTGCCTACAACTCCTGCCATTGCCTCTTTAAACTCATCTAAGCTCACTTTTTTTCTAGCTTGAACACGGCTCATAACGCGCCCTGCACCATGAGATGATGAATTTAAAGAGTCGCTATTGCCTTTACCAATAACAACAAATGAGCCATCTCTCATATTACCTGGAATCACACCACTCATTCCCTCTTGGGCATGTGTTGCACCTTTTCTGTGAATCCACTCGCCTCTTTTTTTATCAAACTCTGCGTGGTTATGGTTGCGGTTAATAAATCTCTTTTCATCTTGCCACTCAAAGTTATAGTTTACTTCAAAAACATCATTTAAAATGTCATTAATCACCTCTATCATTCTTTTTCTATTTTCAAGTGCAAAATTTAGTGCAAAGTTTTGATCTTTTATATAATCTTGCCCCAACTTACTATTAACATCAAGCCCATAAACTCCTTTTATATTATCTGGGTTCATCTTTTTATTAAGCTCTGCTTGTTGCTTTAGCGTAAACTTTTTAAGCGCCTTTTGATAACCACTTGGGTTTGCCTCTTTAAATCTAATATTTCTTGCCTCCCAATCAGCAACAATCGCTTCTAATTTACCCTCTTGTGGATTTTTTTCTAAATAGGCTTGTAGCATATAGTGCGATGCTATCTTATGCCCAAATCCACGACTTCCAGAGTGTATTACAATCCAAGCTGACTCATCTTTTCCATATCCAATTTCAATAAAATGGTTCCCACCACCAAGTGTTCCAAGTTGCTTTAGCCCAATACTTTGCAAAATCATATCTGCAAACTCGGTTCTATCTAAATTTAATTTCAAGCTTTGATGGTTTTTATGTTTTGAAAAACCAAGCGGAATTTTATCTACTATTTTTTCATAAATCTCATTAGCTTTTGATACAATTTGCTCTTTATTAAAATTAGTTTTATATGCACACATCCCGCACCCAATATCAAACCCAACAAATTGTGGCACTACAACATCTTTGCAAGAAGCCACCCCACCAATTGGCATAGAGTAACCACTATGAGCATCTGGCATTAGTGCTGCTTGGGTAACAAAATCTTGACTTAAAACATCTTCAAACTGCTTTTGAGTAGTTTCATCAATTAACTCTGCATAAATTTTATAAGGCTTATTAAAACGCTTTAAAGTATTATGATTTACCTCATTAAACCCAAAATCTCTTAAATTCATAACTGCTCCTATTTTGTTTTGATAGAACAATTATAACTATATCTTTGGTCATATTTTGTCCGAGAAATTAATCTATCTTTTTCTTAATTATTTTTATACTATGTTTTTTTGCATTCTCATCATAAACTTTTATTATTGCGTAAATAGTTTTGCCCTCTTTTACTGTCTTCCAGCTTTTTATTACGGTGTTTTTATACTCTGGACTATCACTTCCATAGGCACCTGCATTATTTTCTCCCCTATAGAGTATTTTATCTTTTAATTTTGAATATTTATCGTAGTAAGAGAAAACTAAAGTATCAATTGAATAGCCTTGATTGGTATATCCTGCATTACACACAATGCCATCTTTGCCACTTTTTAGATGAACTACTTGACACTTATCCCCCAAATAGGGAGTTTTATACTCTATTGTTCTCCAGTTATTTCCTTTTTTAGCAAGAAGCAAATAGCCACCCCAACTTTGTGAGTGTGGCTGACATCCACTTAGCGTTACTATTGCCTCGTTTTTATCTACAAAATCTCCTTTTATAATTTGACCTACACCAACTGTATCATTTGCAAAAAATTTAGAAGCATTAAAGAGCTTTACATTTTTACACTTACAATATTTGCCATTAGGTTTTGTGCAGATTAAATTTATAACTTTTTTAGCTGTTAAATTATTAGAAATACCATTTCTTTTAGATTCAAAGCGCTTTGAATCTTTATTGTGTAAAAACTTTAAAACTCTCTTTGCATATTTATTTTTAGGATCAAGTTTTA
>JAMONW010000160.1 GCA_027066355.1 Campylobacteraceae bacterium | reverse complement strand
TTCATTAACAATATTTATGCTTTATAAAAAAAGCGAATTTTTATATTTTAATTTTTAGGGACAAATATGAGCAATAAGAGTTATATTAAACGATATTTTTTAATTTTATTTATTCTGTTTGCACTATCTATAGCTTATGTTTGCAACTTTACAAAAAATTATCCTGCTCCAATAACCAACAGAATATCTTTTGATGCTAAATTAAAATTTATTAGAGATAAAATTAATCCAAAAGATATAGATACTATAATCGTTGGTTCATCTATTGGTATGAATAATGTTTTAGGTTCAGTATTAGAAAAAAACTCTAAAGTAGTTAAACATGCAATAAATTTATCGGTTTATGAGGCAACTGCTCTTGAGGTTGAGCAACTTTTAGAGTTAAGAGGTGCATTTCCAAATTTAAAGAGAATAATATACTCAGCTCAATATTCTGATTTTCCACATCCTTGGAGATATAAAGATTATCATCCCGATATTTTAAGGGAATATATTACCCACAAACTCTCTTATTATAGGAGTGCAAAGTTATTATTTAAAGCATGTAATAATTTAGTTTTTTGCTACAAAAGAGCTAAAAATTGGAAAATCAAATATCAACAAAAAGATAAATTTACATCCTTAATTTTTGATGATAGTGCAAGTGTGCCACTTTATATATTTAGACAAGATAAGGTTGGAGGAAGATGGTATTTACCGCATCCTGGCATAATGAGTCAAAAATCGTTTGATGCAGTTGGGAGAATAGCAAAAAATGCTCAAAAAGAGGGAGTTAAATTTTACTTAGCCCATCAACCATATAGACCAGAGCTTTATAAAAAGCATAAAAGCGTTAGAGATGCTGTTGCATATTTTGACAACAAAATTAGCAAAATATTAACTAAATACCCTAATTCATACTTAATAAAGTTACAAAATTTGCCATTAAATAACACTCAATATGCAGATAGAACACACCTTAATATTAAAGGTGCTACAATTGTAACTAAAGAGATTTCAAAGTTTATAGATTCTAAGGAACAAAACAAACATTATATAAAATAGCTTATTAGATTTACTTAAGCACTCTATTTAATAAATTTTTCCAATTATTACTCCAACAGCAACTATGGCTATAATCGCTTAAAATATTATATTTAATTTTACTTTTATTATTAAATTTACTTAAATAAGATTTAAACTCATCCTCTCCAACTATTCTATCATTTGCTCCAATATAATGAAACTGCTTTATATTTTCTAGTAAACTGCTATAATTAGCTGGATTTAAAGAACCAGTAAGAGGAGATATATTATGCTTTTTTACCCAATAATCTATATCTAAATTACCTGCTACTGTAATAAGATAATTAATATCTGATCTTTTTGTAGCAATAAGTGCTGCAACTGCCCCTCCTCCAGAATATCCAATAAGATTAAATTTATGTATGTTATTTTGACTCTTTAGACTACTAATTGCCTCATTTATACTATTAACTATTTCATTTGAAAATCTATGACTACTCCAATATTTTTTAGAACATATTGCACTACTAACATATTGACAAGGTCTTGCTAAATATACTTTGCAACTACTACTATCTTGCATAAACATCTTTAATGCTGTTGGTTCTATTGGTGTAGGATCATTAGATATTTTAGAAGATGTAACCCATGATAAACCATCTCCCTCTATATAGACATTCGCAACGCCATTGGAGCAGTTCTTTAATTTTGTATATGCAAATATTTTAAAATTTGAAGTATTATATATTTTAGATTTTATACTACTGTTAATTATATTTTTTACTTTAGCTAAGCGCTCTTTATGTGTTGGAATATTTGTAGAACAACTTATAATTAAAATTGTAAAAAATAGATATTTAAATAGTTTCATCATAATATCTCAAGAGTGGCAAAGAGCCACTATTTTAAAATTTCTTAATATATCTTGCACTAAGAGTATGATTTTTAAAGCTTGTGCCTTGTGCATTAAAGTTATAACCTACCTCTAGCTTACCACCTAAGAAATCTTGGCTTGTAGCACCAATACCTATATTATAGCTCCACTTACCATTATCTATACCATAAGTAGTAAAGCTCTTAGTTGGTGCACCCTGATATGAAGATGTAGCTACTATCTTATCGTTGCAAAAGTCATAACCTACATCTACATAGCTATTTAAGCTTAGAGTATTACTTACTCTATAATCTGCAAATATAGATACTTTTGCAAGTGCCATATCTAAATTAAAGCCTTTTGTATTTAAGTTTAACTCATCTGCTCCATTCTCTTTAAAAGATGGATTTTTTAAATGAACATAATTAAACTCTCCAGCTACATTTAAAGATAGTTTAGGGCTAATTTTATAATCTCTTAATAGCTTTAAGTCTAAACTTGCAATTTTACTTGTATAGTCTGCTGTTGCTGTTTTGCCATTAAATATAGCTCTTGTTATATCTGTTTTTTGCCAACTATAACCCACACTATACAAAAATTTTGTTTTACTATCAAATATAGGCATACTACCATATGCTAATAGGCTAAATATATCTAAATCTGCACTCTGCGAGATATTATGCACATCTACATCAGCTTTTGTATAAAATAGTGCTAAACCAATATTTTTACTTGGTGCATACTCTCCATCAATCCCCAATCCTAAACCTTTTGTTCTTACATTATATCCATTTAGAGAGTCTCTATCATCTTGTTTTGCATAAGATATATATGGTTTTATCCAAAAGTTATTTTGACTAAATAGAGTATCTCCAGAGTTTAAACCCAAGTTAAAGTTTTGTCTGCTTTGTAAAACATTTTCTATAATATTAGATACTTTAAAATTAGCTCCCACACTTGCAACTGTTGCCTCTTGAGTTGTGCTCTCTACTGCTTTTACAACATCTTTATCTGTAGGTTGTTTATTTAAGTCGCTAACTACTGGTTTAAATTTAGAACCTGAATTTTCTATAATGTGTGCAGCCACTTTTTTTGTTGTTTTTGCTTTATTATGTTTATGTGGCTTCTTCTTGGTTGGTTTATTTTTAATTGGTTTTGTATTATTTTTATCATCATTACTATTATCATCTACTGCATCTTCTGCACTCTTTACCTTAGATGCTATTAAATCTATATTGTTGCCATCTTTTGTATAGTTAAAATCAAGTAGTGCAGAGTTGTCAGTTATATTTAGTTTTCCATCTATTTTTAAACTCTCTTTAGCACTTACAACTTTAGTAAATTTTGTGCCATCAAGTAACATTTGATTATTTGATGCACTCATTACATTAACATCTATAGTAGAGCCATCTTTAAACTCTGCTGTATTTGTCTCTAATTGAGAATATCTACCCTTAATATCCCCACTTTCATCAGTATTTATTGCAATTTGTAATACACCTGTTGATTCATTTATAAAGTTATATATTTTTGCTGAAGCTGTATTTTTATTAAAATTTGGCAAATTTAAAGAAGCATTTGCATTGTAGGGCAAAGATATAATCCCACTATTTACCAAACTTCCTCCATTAAGTAGATATATATTACCTTTCATTATAGCATTTTTCCTATTTTCAAACTTATCTCTAATACTTTCTGTATTGTTAAAGTATGAAAAAGCTTTATTGTCAAGCTTATTATTGTGTGTTGCTATAAGTTTTCCTTTATTTATTATTTCTACCAAAAAATCACTTTCACCTATAACTATATCAGCATTATATCCATCTTTAATATCATTTATAATATTTCCATTATTTATAATTTTAGAATCACTTAGATAATTTATAATAATTCCTGCAGGAGCAATTGTAGTATTTTGTAAATCTTTATTAGACTCAATATTTATATCACCATTATTTTTTATTGTTGAATTTTCTACAAAGTTAAAAACTAATCCATAAGTATCTTTAACATTAATACTACCATAATTATATAATCTTGATTTTTTAAAAGCGCCATCAAACTCAATAGCTCCACCTTTTGAAGGTTTATTAGGATTTATATTTATTAACCCTCTATTTTCAATTTTAGATCTTTCTAAAACAAAAGATTCATTAGCATATATTGCACTTTTTCTTGATTCTATTTTGCCTTTATTAACAATAGATACTCTTGATACATTCTTTCTATAATCGATTTTATCTTTAAGAATTATTGAGTTAGAGCTACTGTATATCTTTGCCTCTTTATCAATTAGTATATATGCTTTATGCTTATTAAGATTAACATTTAAACCTACACCATCATCTACATTTAAGTTGCCCACTACATTTATATCACTATTGCTCTTTAATACTATATCTTGTTGTGTATTATTATCATCAATAATAATATCATTTCCATATTTTGCATTTGCTGTATTTGTTAATATATTTAACAAAAATAGAGTTGTTATTATAGATAAATTTCTTTTTTTATTAATAAAACTAGGGTTGATACCCATCTTATCTCTCCTATTAAAATAAATTAAATTAAATTTTAGCTTTCTATTATAAAGTTTTGCTTAATTAACTATTTATATTCTTGTAGAAAGAAAAACCATTTAAGAACTTCTATTAACAAAACTCGATAAAATTATATAAATTTTTACTACTTAGGATTAAAAATGAAATTTACAAGAACTAAAATAGAAGATGTAATTATAATTGAGCCAAAAGTTCATGGAGATGAGAGAGGCTACTTTGTAGAAACATATAGGCAAGATAAACTAGAGGAGTTTTTAGGATTTAAGGTAAATTTTTGCCAAGATAATGAGTCTAAAAGTTCAAAAGGGGTAATTAGAGGTCTGCACTACCAGTTAGCTCCATTTGCTCAAACTAAGCTTGTTAGAGTAATTAAAGGAAGAGTTTTAGATGTTGCTGTTGATATTAGAGAGGGAAGTCCTACTTTTGGAGAGTATGTTGCAGTAGAGCTTAGTGAAGAGAATAAGAAGCAATTATTTGTTCCAAGAGGTTTTGCACATGGCTTTGTAGTATTAGAAGATGATACTATTTTTGCCTATAAAGTAGATAACTACTACTCTCCAGAAAATGATAGAGGCATACTATATAGCGACCCTACTATTGGTATAGATTGGATACTTGAAAGTAGTGAATTAAAATTATCAGACAAAGATACAAAACAACCTCTTTTAAAAGATGCTGATCTATTTAACTATGAGGATAAATTGTATGAGTAAAAATATTTTAATTACTGGTGCTAATGGACAATTAGGGAGTGAAATAAAATTTCTTGCCTCAAATGGTGTTTACAAAGATTTAAACTTTTTCTTTACAGATAAAGATGAGTTAGATATTACACAAATAGAGCAGATAAGAGCTTTTGTAGATGGCAATCAAATTGACACTATTGTAAATTGTGCAGCTTACACAGCAGTTGACAAAGCAGAAGAGGAGAGTGAATTAGCATACCAAATTAATCACCAAGCAGTAAAAAATTTAGCTCAAATTGCAAAAGATAAAAGCATTAAATTAATTCATATCTCTACAGATTATGTATTTGATGGTATTAGCCACACTCCATTAAAAGAGGATGACAAAACCAATCCTCAAGGTGTATATGCAAAATCAAAAAGAGCGGCTGAAGAGGAGATTTTAAAAATCTCTCCAAAAGGTGCAATAATAATTAGAACATCTTGGATATATAATGCAACAGGAAAAAACTTTGTAAATACTATGTTGCAGGTAGCAAAAGATAAAAAAGAGTTAAATGTAGTTTGTGATCAAATAGGAACACCTACATATGCTAGAGATTTAGCAAGAGTAATTTTAGAAATTATAAAAAATCCAAAAGAGGGAGAGGGAGTAGAGATTTATCACTACTCAAATGAAGGAAACTGCTCTTGGTATGATTTTGCACAAGCTATTTTTGAAATTGCAAATATTGATTGCAAAGTAAACCCCATTAGCACAAATGAGTATCCAACCCCAGCAAAGCGACCAGCATATAGCGTTTTAAATAAAGATAAAAT
>JAMONW010000159.1 GCA_027066355.1 Campylobacteraceae bacterium | reverse complement strand
AAGTGGTCTAAAGTATGTTTTAAGACAAGATCCAGATGTAATATTAATTGGGGAGATGCGTGATAGCGAAACAATTTCAGCTGCCTTAACTGCTGCAGAAACAGGACACTTGGTATTTGGAACATTGCATACAAACTCTGCACCAAAGAGTATTAACCGTATTATAGATAGCTTCCCTGCAGAAGAGCAAAGCCAAGTTAGAGCAATGCTTGGTAGTTCATTACAAGCTGTTATTTCACAAACGCTAATTCCAAAAATTGGTGGAGGAAGAGTTGCTGCTTTTGAAATTATGATTATTAATGATGCAATTGCAAACTTAATTAGAGAGAATAAAGTTCACCAAATTTACTCTACAATGCAACTTGGTCAAGAGAGTAGTGGAATGCAAACTCAGACAAAAAATTTACTAAATTTGATAAATTTAGGTATAATAACAAAGGAGAGTGCTTTAAATGCAGCATACTACCCAGAAGAGCTAAAAAGACAATTGGGTCTTATATAGTTTTTTTTAATAAAAAGGATTTTTATGGATACTATCTTTAATATGTTTGATGCTGTAGTAATTGGTTTGATTATTCTTCTTTCGCTTAAAGGTTTAATTAGTGGCTTTACAAAAGAGTTATTTAGTGCTTTAGGTATTATAGGAGGGTTATTTGCTGCAACTTTTTTTAATAAAGAGGTAGCACAATATATAGGTTCAAATTTTGATTTAGGTATTAATATTAAAGTTTTAGAATTAATATCTTTAATTGCTATTTTTATCGCTATTTTTATTATAATGAAAGTTATATATAAGATTATTGCATCAATATCAAGTGATGATTATATCAGCCCTACTAGCAGACTTGGTGGTATGTTAATTAAAATGATTACACTATTTTTTATATTTTCATTGATTACTTTTGCATTATCATCAAAACCACAAATTACAGAGAAATTTAAAGATACTTTAAGTAGTAGTAAACTCTATCCTTTATTAAAATCAACAGGAGCAACTATTTTAAATGCACCACAGCTTGTAAATGGAAGTAGCAATAGTAGTAGTTTAAAAGATAGCAATAATACAAAAAGTGTAGAAGAGAAAAACTCTGAAACAAAAGAGAGCAATTCAACATCAAAAAGTGAAATTGATAATAACAATACAACAAAAGCAAAAGTAGAAGATATTAATAATACTCAAAAGAGTGAAGATATGAATAGTAGTAATCAAAAAGAGAGCAATAACTCTAAAGTTACAACAGATAGTAATACTACAAAAGAGTAATAGTTACAAAATGCTAGAATATGAATTAATGCTCAAAGAGCTTCAAAAAGTTATAAAGAGTAAAAATTTAAAATATACAAAGCAAAGAGAGGTTATCCTCTATGCACTTTATCACAATAGAGGTCATCACTCTCCAGAAGATATTTTAAATTATATAAAGAGTAGTTTTCCAGATGAAAATATTGGCATAGCAACTATTTATAGAACACTTACACTATTTGAAGAAGAGGGATTGGCAGAGTCAATTTCATTTGGAAAAGATGGTAAAAAGTATGAAGTTGGACACAAAAATCACCATGACCATTTAATTTGTTTAGAGTGTGGTAAAATTATAGAGTTTGTAGATGAGATAATAGAGAAACAACAAATTGTAGTATCTAAAAAATATAACTTTCATATGATTGACCATACTATGAAAATTGAGGGTTATTGTGATAAATGTTATAAAAAAATCAAATTAGGAGAGAAGTAAATTGTTTAATAATCAATATATTCAAGAGAGAATCAAAAAAGCTGAAACATTAAGAGAAAATGGAATAAACCCATATCCTCAAAATGTTAAAAAAGATATTAGCTCAAAAGAGTTTTTAGAGAAATTTTCTTATATTAAAGAGCAAGATGCAGAAGTTAAAAAAGATGAGAGTGTAACTGCTACATTAACAGGTAGAATTAAATTTATTAGAATAATGGGTAAAGCTGCTTTTGCAAAGATTGAAGATAGTGAAGGTTTAGTTCAAATTTATTATAACCGCGATGATTTACCAGATGGATATTATAACAATATAGTAAAAAAATTGTTTGAAGTTGGAGATATTATTCAAGTTACAGGTTTTCCGTTTGTTACACAAACAGGTGAATTAACTCTACACGCAAAAGATATAAAAATTGTAACAAAAGCAATCCATCCATTACCAGAGAAGTTTCATGGATTAACAGACCAAGAGATTAGATATCGTCAAAGATATTTAGATATGATTGTAAACCCAGAAGTTAAAGAGATATTTAAACTTCGCTCAAAAATTGTATCTATAATTCGCAGATTTTTTGAAGACAACGGCTTTTTAGAGGTTGAAACACCTATGATGCATCCTATTCCAGGTGGAGCAAATGCTAGACCTTTTGTTACACACCATAACTCTTTGGGGGTTGATAGATTTTTAAGAGTTGCACCAGAGCTTTACTTAAAGCGCCTTGTAGTAGGTGGTATGGAAGCAGTATTTGAAGTTAATAGAAACTTTAGAAATGAGGGAATGGATCATACGCACAATCCAGAGTTTACTATGCTTGAATTCTACTGGGCATATCACACTTACGAAGATTTAATTGAGCTTACTCAAAAACTATTTGAAAAACTATTTAGTGAATTAAATCTACCTACAAAGATGAATTATGGCGATATCGAGGTAGATTTTAGCACACCTTTTAGAAGAGTAAAATGGGAAGATGCAATTGTAGAATACTCTGGAATTGATAGAGATAAATTAAGAGATAAAGAGGCTTTAATAGAGTTTATTAAATCAAAAGGTTTAGAAGCTGATAGTAGTTTAAATATTGGTAAATTACAAGAGGTTTTATTTGATGAATTTGTAGAAAAAGAGTTAATTAACCCAACCTTCTTAACACACTATCCAGTTGATATTAGCCCACTTGCAAGAAGAAATGACCAAGACCCAGAAATTGCTGATAGATTTGAGTTTTTTATTGCAGGAAAAGAGATAGCAAATGGATTTAATGAGCTAAATGACCCAATTGATCAATACAATAGATTTAAAGCTCAAGTAGAGCAAAAAGATAGCGATGATGAAGCAATGCATATGGATTTAGACTTTGTAAGAGCGCTTAGTTATGCAATGCCTCCAACAGCTGGTGAGGGAATTGGAATTGATAGACTTGTAATGATGCTAACAAATCAGCACTCAATTAGAGATGTTCTACTTTTCCCAGCAATGCGCCCAGAAAAAGATTTAGAACTTAGTGGTGAACTAGATAGTAGCGACAAACCAAAATGCAAAAAATGCGGTAATGATAAAGAAGATGAATTAAAACCAGCTAAAAAAGGTAAAGGTTACTTTTGTATAGATGTAGCAGCTTGTAAAAAAAGAGCTAGTGAGAAGTAGTATTCAGAGTTCGGGATTATGAGTTCTGAACTCAAACCCATGTGCATAACTTAATTCAATATTCTCCTAACCTAATACTACTTTGCGGTAAAGTTTAACCCAAATTATACATTGAAATTGTTTTATATTTTATGAATGCCAAAGAGCAAATAATTAATCTTGTGTTTACACTCTCTTTGAGAAAAGATTTGTAATCTCTATTTCATAATCTTGCTTTGATTTTGACTGGAACAAGTTCCAGTTTCATAGCACTCTCAAACCTAAATTCTTGACCCTAATTCCTAGATTTACATTTTCACAGAAACACCTCTCACCAATCACTATTCACTAATTACTACCCTAACATTTCCCAGACAATAAGTAGTCAGTAGCACTAACTATATATGGATTACCCTTATTATTTCTACTATAAGTTATATATAAAGATCTATCCATAGTTACACCACTAATTCTTGATTGAAATAATTTTTTGCTATTTACTTCTTGTGCAATTGCATATTTAGATATAATTGATACAATTGGGCGCTCTAAATTTTGTTTGCTTCTAGCAACTGTATTTAAAAGTGCAGTAGAGCTATTAACTTCAGAAATTACATTAAAATCTTTACATTTAACATTAATAGCTTCAAATTGGTCTTGAACAACTTTTCTTGTGTGGCTTCCTACTTCTCTACAAACCCAATCATAGTTATATAAATCTTCTGCATGAACTACTCTTGGCAAAGGAGTATTGCTAAATAGAACCAATTCATCATCTAACCATTTTCTATAAACTAACTCTTCATCAAAAATAGGTGCTTCAATTAGCCCTAAATCTAGTGTTCTATCTTTTATACTATTTACAATAGTTTGACTTACCTCTATTGTTAAATTTACATCATTTTTAATAGCCTCTTTTATTCCCATCATACAGTCCCCTGGAACTATATAGTTACCAATAGTAAAAGATGCACCTAAATTAAAAGTTATATCTTTATTTATAATTCTTAAAATCTTATTTTCTGCATTATATACTGCACCCTCTAACTCAACTGCAATTTTATACAACTCTTCACCAGCACTAGTAAGCTTAATACCACTCTTTTCTCTCAATAAGCTTAGTATCTAAATATTTTTCTAAATATTTAATTTGTTGTGTAACAGCTGGTTGTGAAACACCTAGCTTTGATGATGCCTTTGAAAAACCTCTCTCCCTAACTACAATTAAAAAAGTTTCTAACTTTGAAAAGTCTTTTAACAAAATATCCCCCCTTATATTTAATTAAGTATAATACCAATTAAATTTAATACTAATAACTAAACTTAATAAATCAATAAAATAGCTATGAGCATTATGCATAATAGTATTATAAATAATAATTGATTTAAGTATAAAAAATAATTATTATACTTTAGTGATATTTTAACATAAAAATTTGTAATAAATACTTATTCATTATCTTAACTTTATAAATAAGTATTGATTATAGTTACAAAAAGATACTTTTAGTAATTTTTAACAAATATGAATGTATAATATATATAAAAAAGAGAGCTTATGTTAAACGAGTTAAACCAAGCCCAAAAAGAGGCAGCAACATATATTGATGGTCCACTTCTTATTTTAGCAGGTGCAGGTAGTGGCAAAACCAAAACACTTACAACTCGTTTAGCCTACTTAATTGGCGAAGTTGGTATTGACCCCATAAATACATTAACTCTTACCTTTACAAATAAAGCAGCAAGTGAAATGCGAACTCGTGCATTAAACTTAATAGATAGCAGTTGCCATTCAATGCCTCTACTTTGCACATTTCACAAATTTGGACTTCTATTTTTAAAACTACATATAGAAAAACTTGGCAGAAAAAATACATTTAATATAATAGATAGCGACGACCAAAAGAGAATGATAAAAGCTATATGCAAAGATTTAAAAATAGATTTACAAACCTCTTTTTTAGTTAGTGAAATATCAAGATACAAAAATATTCTACTAGAACCAAAAGAGGTAGAGGAGAAAGCTGAATTAGAAGATTATAAAAAAGCTTCAAAAGTTTATACCCAATATCAAAAAAGATTAACAGAGAATAATTTAGTAGATTTTGATGACCTTTTAGCTTTAACTTATAAAATTTTACTTGAAAATAGAGATTTAAGAAAAGCAACTAGCCAAAAGTATCAATATATTATGGTAGATGAGTATCAAGATACTAATGAGTTGCAGTATCAGCTTTTAAAGCTACTTGCAAGTGAGCATAATAATATTTGTGTAGTTGGAGATGATGACCAGAGTATTTATGGCTGGAGAGGTGCAAATATTAAAAATATTTTAGAGTTTCATAATCACTTTGAGGGTGCAAAAGTTGTAAAGCTAGAGGTTAATTACCGCTCTACTCAACAAATTTTAGATGCTGCAAATACTCTTATTGAACACAATAGAAAAAGGCTTGGTAAAAAGCTTGTTAGCCATATAGGAGAGGGCGAAAGTGTTAAGCTTTTACACTCAATAGATGAAGTTTATGAGGCAAATGCAATTGCTTCTGAAATTAAAGAGTTAATCTCTAAAGGTGTAAATCCAAATGAGATT
>JAMONW010000158.1 GCA_027066355.1 Campylobacteraceae bacterium | reverse complement strand
TTATTTTTTATTGATTATCTCTTAGTTCTTAGTTCTTCATAGCACTCTTTAACACTTTTATTAGTTAATTTTGCTAAAAGTTTGGCTTTTGCTTTTGGTGGGATATCTAACTCTTTAATATCTAATAAATTTAGTGTTGCTTCATTATATTTTTTAGCTTCTATAACAAGCGCCCATTCACCTTTTAGGGAGTCGTTTTTTAATTTATCTAAAAGCTCAATTGCTCTTTTTTTGTAATATTTTTGATACTTTTTTGTAAGTTCTTTTGTGCAAAAAATCTCTCTATCTTCATCTATTTGGCAAATTTGTTCTATAAGTTTTAAAATTCTGTGTGGAGCTTCATAGATAATTGTATCTAAACCATTTTGCATAATTTTTCTAAGCTCTTGGCTTCTTAAGGCTCCTTTTTGAGGTAAAAATCCATAAAAATAGAATTTTCCACTTTTAAAGCCACTTGCTGCATAAATAAGTGGTGCTACACTAGCTCCTGGCAAAACATCATACTCTATACTATTTTCTTGACAATACTCTACAAGCAGTTGCCCAGGGTCTGAAATTACAGGCATTCCAGCATCGCTCATATATACAACATTCTCTTTTTTTAATCTAGTTGCAACTTGCTTTAATCTCTCTTTGCCATTATGCTCATGAAAAGAGATTATATCTACATTTGCTAACTCTAAGTTGTATCTATCTTTTAAAATATTTAGTAGTTGTTTTGTAACACGAGTATCTTCGCATAAAATAAGTTGAGTATTTTCTAAAGTTTGAATTGTTCTAAAGGTTATATCAGCAATATTACCAATAGGAGTAGGGAGGAGTGTTAACATTTAAGCAACCCCACAATGGGGCAAAAATTTAAGAAAGATTATATTTTTTCTTAAATTTATCAATTCTACCAGCAGTATCTACTGTTCTTTCAGAACCTGTAAAGAATGGGTGGCACTCATTGCAAATATCAATTGACATCTCTGGTTTAATAGATTTAATTGTAAAGCTATTTCCACAAGCGCAAGTTACTTTACAATCAACATAATTTGGGTGAATATCTTTTTTCATAATATTTTCCTCTGTTTAATAAATTTTAAAAACTGCAACGCCCGATGCGAGACAGCAATTAAAAATAGTCTGGCAATTATAGTAAAAAAAGTTTAATTTTTGGTTAAATTTAATAAAAGTGTGATAAAATAATATAAAATGATTTCAAAAAAGGATAGAAGATGTATTTTAGCATTATACATATTAATAAATTTTTTACTAAAGCCTCTTCTATTCTCCTGCTATCTTTATAATACTATCCCATTTTTTTTTAAACACGCAACATTAAACAAATTTTAAACATAATATAAAAAGGTAAATAGAATGAACAAAGAACAAATTATTATTTTTGATACAACATTAAGAGATGGAGAGCAGAGTCCTGGTGCTTCAATGAATACAAAAGAGAAGATTCAAATTGCATTGCAGTTAGAGCGCTTAGGAGTTGATGTAATTGAAGCTGGTTTTGCGGCAGCTAGTGGTGGAGATTTTGAAGCAATTAATCAAATAGCTCAAGTTGTAAAAAATTCAACTGTATGTTCACTTGCAAGAGCATTGGAACATGATATTACAGAAGCAGCTCGTGCAATAGAGAATGCTCCAAAAAAGAGAATTCATACATTTATAGCAACAAGCCCTATACATATGGAGTATAAGTTAAAGATGACTCCAAGTCAAGTTATTAAAAAGGCTGTAGAGGCAGTAGAGTTGGCAAAAAGCTTTGTAGATGATGTTGAGTTTAGTTGTGAAGATGCTGGGCGAAGTGATATAGAGTTTTTAAAAGAGATTAGCGATGCAGTAATTGAAGCTGGGGCTAAAACTATTAATTTACCAGATACTGTGGGTATTAGAATGCCAAGTGAAATTGCAGATATGATTAGCCAAATGTATAAATATATAGGTAATCGCGCAATAATATCGGTGCACAACCATAACGATTTGGGCTTAGCAGTTGCTAACTCTTTAGAGGCAATAAAAAATGGTGCAAGACAAGTTGAATGCACAATTAATGGCTTAGGTGAAAGAGCAGGAAATGCCGCTTTAGAAGAGATTGTAATGGCTTTAAAGGTGCGTGAAGATATGTTTAGCAATGTTTATACAAATATTAATACTAAAGAGATATATCCATCTAGTCGTATGGTAGCAAGTATAACAGGCATTGAGCCTCAGCCAAACAAAGCAATAGTTGGCAAAAATGCATTTGCACATGAGAGCGGAATACACCAAGACGGTGTTTTAAAACATAAACAAACTTATGAGATATTTTCTCCAGAAGAGATTGGCTTAAATAAAGAAGATACTTTAGTTTTGGGTAAACACTCTGGTCGTGCTGCATTTAAAGATAAGTTAGAGAAGTTGGGCTTTAAGTTGGAGTCTAATGAGTTAAATCAAGCGTTTGAGCGTTTTAAAGAGTTGGCAGATAAGAAAAAAGATATTTATGATGATGATATAAGAGCTTTGATTACAAGTAATATGGCAAAAGTTGATAAAGCTTATGAGTTGGTGGCTCTTCAGTTGATGGATTCAACAGGTGGAGTGCCAAGTGCTGCAGTTACAATTAAAATGCCAGATGGAGCAGAGCTAACAGATGCTGGAATTGGAGATGGCACAATAGATGCTGTATTTAAAACTATTGATAGAATAACAGGGCATAAAGGGGTGCTAAAAGATTATAAAGTAAAGTCTGTATCTCAGGGTAAAGATGCACTTGCAAGTGTAAATGTGCAAGTTGCTTTTAACAAAGATGAACCTGCAGTTATAGGAAATGGCTTAAGTATTGATACTATGTTAGCAAGTGCAAGAGCATATTTAGGTGCATTAAATAGCTATTTAAGTATGAAAGGAATGCTTAAAAAGCGTCATTCTCAGAGTGGAGATAGCATATAAATAAAGTTCTAAAATATATGGTATAATTATAAAAAGATTATATTAAGGAGATATTGTGTTAGAGGCTATTGATTATGAAAACTTTCCATACTATACTTATAATGACTATAAAGAGTGGGATGGTAGTTGGGAGATAATTGATGGAGTTGCTTATGCAATGTCTCCTGCCCCTTATCCTAAGCATCAAAAGGTAACTTTTAGTGTAGCAAAAGAGTTAGATAGCAACTTTGAATGTGAAAACAAAGAGTGTGATGTTTATATCTCTCCAATTGATTGGAAGGTTAATGATACAACAGTTGTGCAACCAGATGTTGCAATTTTTTGTGAAGATACAAATAATCAATACTTTAGTAAAACTCCACCTTTAATTGTAGAGGTTTTATCTAAAGCCACTGCTCTAAAAGATGTTACAACAAAATATAAACTCTACCAGCAAGAGGGTGTAAAATATTATATTATTGTAGAGCCAAATAGTGAAGTTTTTGATATATATGAACTGCAAGGTAAAGAGTATAAACATATTAAAAAGGGAACAAAAGCTGATAGTTTTGAGTTTGATTTAGATAATAGTTGCAAAAGTAAAATAGATTTTGCTAATGTTTTTAAGTAGATATTTTAACTATATTTAAGGGATTAAACCCAGATTATGAATTGGGATAGTTCTATCTATTAATGCATATTCTGGCTTAAATGAAGCCCTACAACTCCAGCAATTATTAAAGCTATACTAAAATTTTATGAGTGTTAAAGGCTCTTTAAAATAGACAATTCCAATAGCTGTAATTAAAGCTGTGCCAACACCTGCCCAAATACTCATATCTATTTTTTTTAAAGCATAAGTTAAACCCAGAATATGCAATAGAAATTGCAAATCTTTTACTAATCATTTGTTCTTGGGTATTCATAGAAAATCATCGATTAACCTTTGGGTTAAACTCAAATTTTCTATAAACATCCAAAAACAAAGCATTAGCAAAATATAAAGCAACTCTAATGCATAATCTGGGTTAAAGCCGTTAATTAAAGAAGATAGAAAATACCCATAGCAATTGATGGCACTTATTTACTGAATCCTTCACTCATTTTCATAGATGTTGTGCCAATAACTTCAAAAACTATTGCTAAAATTAAATATATCCAAGCACTCATAAGTAACCTTTTTGCTAAATATTAAATTATTTTACAAATTTTTAAATTTGAGTTTTATCTTATTTTTTATATAAAATTTTAACTCTAACTAAAAGCATATACTATTTATATACCCTAAAATTAGTTATTTTATAAGAAATATGTTATAATAACTCAAAAATTAAAATTTGAGTTTAAAGTAAAAATATGGCGAAAAATATAGTAGAAAAGGCACCATTTATATTTAACTTTAATAATACAGAGTTGTTAGATTTTAAGTATCTTCAAAAATATAAAGAGATAGATTCTAAAGGTAGATATCTTTATTGGAGTGAGTTTAAGTGGAGAGTTAAAGATGGAGATGATGAAAAAAAAGCGTGGTTTGCTACGAAATGGGCTAGAAGTAATATTTTAAAATCTATTTCACTTAAAGATAAATTTGGTAATGCATTTAACTATTGTGTGCCAGATAGCTTAAATGCTAAGCTATTTAAAATAACTAATTTAGCTGGGCAAGGTATTGTGCCATCAGACTCAATAAAAAGTAGATTTTTAATATCATCATTAGTTATAGAAGAAGCAATTAGTAGCTCACAGCTTGAAGGTGCTTCTACTACACGAAAAGTGGCAAAAGAGATGTTAACTCTTCAAAAAAAACCTAAAACAGAAGATGAAGAGATGATAATAAATAATTATCTCTTAATGAAAGAGATTAAAAGAGTAAAGAGTCAAGAGCTTAGTATTGATATGATTTTAAATTTTCATAAAATTGCAACTAGAGGCAATAATAGCAATGGAAATATTGCTGGAGAATTTAGAGTTAGTGATGATATTATTATCTCTGATGGATTAGATGATAATATCTTACATCAACCTCCAAGCTATAAAGATATTGCTAAAAGATTACAAAAATTATGCGACTTTGCAAATAGTGATCATACAGGAGAAGATGGTGCAAATTTTATACATCCAGTAATAAAAGCTATTATTTTGCATTTTGCAATTGGTTATGAACATCCATTTGCAGATGGAAATGGAAGAACGGCAAGAGCAATATTTTATTGGTATATGCTAAAGAATGGTTTTTATTATTTTGAGTATATATCTATAAGTAAACTACTAAAAGAGGCGCCAAAACAGTATGGATTATCTTATCTGTATAGTGAAATAGATGATAATGATTTGACCTATTTTATATATTATCAAGTGGATATTATATTAAGAGCTATTGATGAACTTTTAGCTTATTTGCAAAAAAAGAGCATAGAGTTTGAAGAGATAGAAGAGCTTTTGAAAAATAGTTTCTTAAAAAATAGATTTAATTTTCAACAAAAAGATATATTAAAAAAAGCTATCAAAAGCCCTGGAAAAGTCTTTACTGCAAATGAAATAGCAATAGAGTATGATATATCTGCTAATAGTGCAAGAAAATATCTAAATGAACTTGTAAAATATAAATTATTAATTGCAGGAAAAGATGGAAGATTAATAACATATATAGCCTCTAATAATTTAAGAGAAAAACTTTATTTAGCAAAAGATGTTAATTAATATAGAGTCAATTTTTAGTTTTTTTATAGTGTATTGGTGTTTAATAATTTTTAATTAAATAAGTAATTTAATTTCCCCTAAAGAGGGAATTTAAAATTTTATAAACAAAATTAAAGTTTACTCTATTTTCTTTCTCTCATACCACTTTCTTAGCCATGCATCGATTGGGTAGATAATTCTATAAAGTGCAGGAACTACAAATAGGGTTAGTAGCATAGAGCTAAGTAGTCCTCCAATTACTGCAATTGCCATTGGGGCTTTGGTTTCGCTACCTAGAGAGTTGCTAATTGCTAGTGGTATCATTGCAAAGACCATAGCAATAGTTGTCATTAAAATTGGTCTAAGACGCATT
>JAMONW010000157.1 GCA_027066355.1 Campylobacteraceae bacterium | reverse complement strand
AGTAGAGAAAAAAGTAGAAGTGTTAAGTGATAGTGATCTTTTAGAAAAAATTCAAGCTATAGATAAGAGTGTAGTAGCCTTAAAACAATACTTTACAAATACAGCAAACCCAATAACTGTTATTGCCGTTAATAAACAAAGAAGCCAATTAGAGCTATTTAAAGATTTAGAGAGCTTAGCTAAACATATTGCAATCTTAGTTGTAGTAGATTGTGATAATAACGACTTAGAAAACCCATATATGCTAATTTGGAGAGTAGTAAATAATATTGATGCTAAAAGAGATGTAATCTTAGAGCCATTTATTGCAATTGATGGAACAAATAAGTCAAAAGAGTATGATAATTTTGATAGAGAGTGGCCAAAAGATGCCAACTGCACTAAAGAGGTGCTTGATAGACTCCAAGAGCTAAAAGTTATCGATATAGATGATAAGTTTATTAAAAAATTTGGGCTTTTAGATTTTGAGTAATATTACTTAGTAATATTAACTCCTTTTACTCTAGCTAAAAAACCAGCATATGTTGTGTAACCACTATCTTTTATTATACTCTTTCTATTAGAGCTATAAAAAAGTGTAGTTGGAAAAACTGATATTTTAAATTTATTAGCAATATCTCCATTACTATCATTTATTACAATAAAGTTTACCCCCTTTTTTTGCATATAACTTTTAATATCTTGCCCACTTCCACTTTTACTTGCAACTGTAATTAATGTAAAATCACCTCTCTTTGCTAATTTTGATAGTGTAGAAACCTCTTGAGCGCAAATTGGACACCATGTTCCCCAAAAGTTAATAATTAATGGCTTATCTTTTTTAATAATATCTTTTACACTTTTACCATTAATTGTAGTTGCATTTAATATTATTTCTAAATTATCTTTTGCATTTATATCTTTTGTTCTAAAATAGCTTATAACATTAGTTACAATTAGCAACAAAATAGCTAATTTTAGCCCCTCTTTAATAATTTTTTTCACTTTAGCTCCAAATCTTTTTTAAAAGTTTACCACATCTTTAGTGCAATTTTAGTAAAATAAGCAAAACTTTTACAAAGGTATTTAATGTCAGCAATAGAGAATTTAGAAGAGGTATTAGCAGCACACAAACTAACACCTGTAGATTATGAGCATATCAAAGAGATTTTAGGTAGAGATGCAAATTTTGTAGAGATTGGTATTTTTAGTGCTATGTGGAGTGAACACTGCTCTTATAAATCTAGCAAAAAGTATCTAAATGGTTTTCCTACAAAGGCTCCATGGGTAATTCAAGGTCCGGGTGAAAATGCAGGAGTTATTGATGTTGGCGATGGTATGGCAGCAGTATTTAAAATGGAAAGCCACAACCATCCAAGTTATATAGAGCCTTTCCAAGGGGCAGCAACTGGAGTTGGAGGGATTTTAAGAGATATATTTACAATGGGGGCTAGACCTGTTGCAAACCTTAACTCTTTGCGTTTTGGTGATATTGATGGAGATACTGATACTAATAAATATCAAAGACATTTAGTTCGTGGTGTGGTTGATGGGATTGGAAGTTACGGTAACTGTATGGGTGTGCCTACAATTGGTGGTGAGATGAGTTTTGAGAGTTGTTATAATGGAAATATTTTAGTTAATGCTTTCTCTTTAGGACTTGCAAAGAGTGATGAAATTTTTTATGGAAAAGCTGAAGGAGTTGGAAACCCTGTAATTTATGTTGGCTCAAAGACTGGACGCGATGGCTTAGGTGGGGCTGTAATGAGTAGTGATAGCTTTACAGAAGAGAGCAAAAAACTTCGCCCTACAGTGCAAGTTGGCGACCCATTTACTGAGAAACTATTGCTTGAAGCTTGTATGGAGCTTTTTAAAACCAATCATGTTATTGGAATTCAAGATATGGGTGCGGCTGGACTTACAAGTAGCTCTTTTGAGATGGCTGGACGCAGTGGCTCTGGAATGATAATGCATTTAGACAAAGTTCCAGCTCGTGAAGAGGGTATGACACCTTATGAGTTTATGCTAAGTGAATCTCAAGAGAGAATGTTAATTTGTGCTAAAAAAGGTAGTGAAGATGCTATTTTAGAGATTTTTAGAAAATGGGATTTAGATGCTGAGGTTATTGGAGAGGTAACTAATAGTGGCAGAATGGAGCTATTTTGGCATGGAGAAAAAGTAGCAGATATTCCAGTTGACCCAGTTAGTGAAGAGGCACCAATTTTAGATAGACCAATTAAAGAGCCAGAGTATTTAAAAGAGATTAAAGATATTAACTTAAATGCACTAAAAGCAAAAACTAATCAAGAGATTTTTGAAAAATTAATTGGCTCTTTAGATGTAGTTGATAAATCTTGGGTTTACTCTCAATATGATTCAACTGTGCAAACAAATACTCAAAAACATCCAGGAAGCCTTGATGCAAGTGTAATTAGAATAAAAGAGAATGGCAAAGCTTTAGCAATGAGTAGTGATTGTAACCCAAGATACTGCTATATAAATCCATTTAAAGGTGCTGCACTTGCGGTTTTAGAGAGTGGTAGAAATGTTGCAATGAGTGGTGCAAGACCTTTAGCAATTACAGATTGTTTAAATTTTGGTAATCCAGAAAACCCAGAAGTAATGTGGCAATTTGCAAAAGCTTGTGAGGGGATAAAAGAGGCTTGTAGTAAGCTAAATACGCCAGTTGTTAGTGGAAATGTATCGCTTTATAATGAAACAAATGGTGAGAGTATATTCCCAACTCCGGCTATTGCGATGGTTGGAGTTAATGAATCGCAAAATAAAATATTAACTAGTAAATTTAAAAATGAGGGTGATACAATTGTGCTTTTGGGTGAAACCAAAGGTGAATTTGGTGCATCTTTAGCCCTAAAAGAGATTGCAGGAGAGATTAAAGGTGAATTAGCTGATATAAATTATGATAATGAGTTAAAACTTTGGGATTTAATTATACAAGCAAACCAAAAAGGGCTTTTAAATAGTGCAAAAGACTTGAATTTAGGTGGTTTAGCAATTGCATTAGCAAAATCATGTGCCATCTCTAATATGGGTGCAAAAGTTAGTAGCAATTTAGAAGGTATTAATATTTTTGATGAGAGTCAAAGTAGAGCAATAGTAACGCTAAGTAGTGCAAATGAGAAAGAGTTTTTAGAGTTAGCAAAAACTGTTGGCATAAAAGCTCAAGTTATTGGAAAAACTGGCGGAGATAGTGTAGAAATTGATGATGTTAAAATCTCTTTAAATGATCTAAAAAATAGCTATTTTGGTAAATTTAAAACTGTAGTAGAGCAAGATTTATAATGAATAAGTTAGTAATATTATCAATTTCAGTTGTTACAATTGCCACACTAAGTGCAAAAGATTTAAGTGCTACAAAGAGTTGCGAAGCTTATAATAACTTAAAGCATACAAAAAATAGTGGGCATATAGTTTTAGAGCCTAATCGCTCTTATACAATTGCTAGAGAGCAAAAGGGTAACTATTTTATTAAAATAGAAGGTGCTAAACCAGTTATGCGCTGGGTTAGTAGAGATTGTTTTACTACTTTAAATTCAAATAATAGCAAAAAAGCCATTAATACTCCTGTAAAAAATATTATCTCAAAAGAGAATAAT
>JAMONW010000156.1 GCA_027066355.1 Campylobacteraceae bacterium | reverse complement strand
AATCTTATTATCTCTATTTAAAAGATACTCAACAACTTTATTAACATATTTAGCACTTACCATACCCCTTTTTATATCTACAACATTACCTTTTGTATCAAAAATAATTAAATATGGTATAGCACCTCTCCAACCAGCTCTTGCTCCAAGATATGAGCCAAATTGTCCATTTTCATTTTGTGCAAAAACTTTATAATTAATACCTTGCGATTTTACAAATTTTTTTAATTGCTCTACTGGTGTTTGCTGAACTTCAAAAGCTAACATCTCTATTTTATCTTTATACCTATTTTTTAGCTCTATATAATGTGGTATAGAAAAACGACAAGGAGGGCAGTGTGTTCCCCAAAATTCAACTAATAAAACTTTTCCCTCTGCACCCTTTACCTTTAAGCCATTTTTTGTGCCAGTAACATCAATAACTTCACCATTTACAGTTTTTATCTTAAAATTCATAGGTTTAAACTCTTTTGCCAATGAAAAACTAAAAGTTAATGCAATAATTAATAAAAATTTTTTAACCATTTTTTACTCCATAATATTTTTGAGTGATTATATCACAATATTTGTGTATTATTAGTGCAAAAAATTGTATAATACACAAAAAGAAAAGGTATTTATGAAAAAACTATTGATTTTAACAACTATTTTTACATTTGCTACTGCGCAAGTTAGCAATAAAGAGATTGCAAATATGTTTATTTTGGGTTTTTATGGAAATAGCGCTAATAGTGGCACTAAAATTTATAATGATATATGTAATTTAGGGCTTGGTGGTGTTATTTTGTTTCAAAAGCTTGGCAAAAGAGTAAAAAATTTCTCTAATATAAAAGAGCTAAAAGCTTTAACTACTGACTTAAAAAGTTGTGGCACAAAACCACTTATTGCAATAGATCAAGAGGGTGGGGTGGTGCAAAGACTTAAACTAAAATATAAATATCCAAAAGCATCAGTTGTGGCAACTAAGGGTATAAAATATGCAAATAATATATATAAACTTATGGCAAAAGAGCTACAAAGTGTAGGTGTAAATTTAAACTTTGCTCCAGTTGCAGATATTGCAATTAATCCAAACAACAAAGTAATAGTAAAGTGGGGCAGAAGCTATGGAGCTAATGAAAATAGTGTTATAAATTATTGTAGCACCTTTATTGATGCAATGCACTCAAAAAATATTGCAACTTCACTAAAGCATTTTCCAGGGCATGGAAGCTCACTTGGAGATACACACAAAGGCTTTGTAGATGTAACAAAGCTTTGGCAACAAAGAGAACTTGCACCATATAAAGCTTTAAAAAATAAAACAGATACTATTATGGTAGCTCATATTTTTAATAGAAATTTAGATGCAAATTATCCAGCTTCACTATCAAAAAAAATAGTTACAGGGATTTTGCGAAATAAAATTGGATATAGTGGAGTTGTAGTAACTGATGATATGCAAATGGGGGCATTATCTAAACACTACTCTTTAAGAGATAGAATAAAATTAGCTATAAATGCTGGAGATGATATTTTGCTTTTTGCTAACCAAATAAACAAAAATAGCTCTGTAACAACAAGCCAAGTAGTAAAAATTGTTAGAAGTTTATTAAATAGTGGTGAAGTTAGTGAGCAATCTATAAAAAATGCAAATATAAGAATAAATAGTTTAAAAAATAGGTTATATTAATGAAATTAGCTGCAATTGATGTAGGTTTAAAAAGAATTGGAGTTGCTTTTTGCTTTGATGGCTCTATAGTGTTGCCTCAAAATGCAATTATTAGAAAAGGGCGAAAACAAGCCTCAAGAGATATTAGCAATCTCTTAAAAGAGTGGGGTATAAAAAAGCTAATAGTTGGTTTACCAAAGGGTGGAAATTTTGAAGATGAGATGGAGCGACGCATAAAACACTTTGTATCTTTGCTAGATATTGAAGGAGTAGAAGTAGAATATATAGATGAATCCTTTAGCTCATATGAGGCAAAAGAGGAGTTAAAGGGTATTATAAAACAAAAAAGAGATGGCAGAATTGACTCAATGGCGGCTAAAATAATTTTAGAGAGATATTTGGGAGTTTAAATGAATTATCAAGAGATATTAGAAGATATTTACAAAAGCATAAAGCCAGAACTAAAAAGAGGAAAAGTAGCAGATTATATTCCAGCTTTAGCAAGAGTAAAAAAAGAGCAGTTTGCTATGAGTATTACTCTGCTTGATGGAACAAATTATAGTGTAGGAGATGTTGATAAAAAGTTTTCAATACAGAGTATCTCAAAAGTATTTACATTTACAAAAGCTCTTAATATCTATAGTAAAGAGCTATATAAAAGAGTTGGAGTAGAGCCATCAGGCAATCCTTTTAATTCACTTGTTCAGCTAGAGTATGAAAATGGAATTCCAAGAAACCCATTTATAAATGCTGGGGCTTTAGTTGTAACAGATTCACTAATTAGTTACTATAAAGATGAGTATAGAGCTTTAGAGAAGATATTAACATTTGTAAGAGATATTAGTAATAATTCATCTATAGATTTTGATGAAGAGGTAGCAAAATCAGAGCTTGAATATGGTGATAGAAATTTGGCTTTAGCATATCTTATGAAAAGTTTTGGAAATTTTGAAAATAGTGTAGAAAAATCGGTATCTACATACTTTAAACAGTGTGCAATTACAATGAGTGCAAAAGAACTTTCAAGAGCTGGGCTATATCTTGCAAATGGAGGAGTTGACCCAATAACAAAAAAGGAGTTTGCAACACTATCTCAAACGAAAAGAATAAATGCAGTTATGCTAACTTGTGGACATTATGATGCTAGTGGAGAGTTTGCTTATCATGTTGGATTACCAGCTAAAAGTGGAGTAGGTGGAGGAATATTGGCAATTATTCCAAATGTAATGTCTATTGCAGTATGGGCGCCATCGTTAAATAGATATGGCAACTCCCATGCTGGAACTTTAGCTCTTGAGGAGTTTACAACAAAAACTGGGCTTAGTATTTTTTAGGGCTTTCTTTAATACTCAGCATCTTGAACTTGAACATTTTCATCTGAACCACCCATTAAAGAATCTACAATTCCCTCTTCACTAGGTTGGCTCTCTTGTTCCATTTTTAATTGTCTAATTTGATATTCTGCTCTTTTGCGACTTTTTTCCTCTTCTAATCTAGTTCCTTCATTTGGTAAAATTTGATGACATTTACTTCTACCAAGTATCCAGCCATCAAAGTAGTTTTTATCGCTACTTGAAAGAGAGTAATCTTTTGTAAACTCTCCTTCTCCAGTTTTGCAACCATCTCTTATACCTTTTTCAAAGCTTCTGCCTCTACTTTTGCCAAAATTTATATTTTTGTAGCAATAAAAACCTTTAGTGCAACCTGGTGTTGGTGCTTTTTCACTACAACTTGATATAAATGTAGATAATGTTGCCAAAATAATAGAATTTATAACTTTTTTTCTCATTACTACCCACTTTTTTGAAATATTGCAATAATTTTACCATATAGTGATAAATTTTACATATAATATCGAAAAAAAAGATTTTAAATGGCTAAAAAAGTATTATTATCAACACTATTGACAACTATTATTATTAATGCATTTACACCACTTGGTTATATTAACTCAATAAGAGAAAAGAGTGGTGCAAAAAAATTAACATATGATGCAACACTAGCAAAAGCAGCAAAAAAACATGCAACTTATGTATATAAAAATAGTGAATATTCTCACTATGAGAATAGTTCATCATTAGCATATTTTGCACCTACACCTTGGAGTAGAATAGTAAAGGCTGGGTTTAAAACTAAAGTTGTAGTAGAGAATATCTCATTTTTTAATAGTAGCTACAAAGCATCAATAGAGCAATTGATGGCTACTGTATATCATAGATTAGCATTTTTGTATTTAAAAATTGATTCTATTGGGTATGCAAATGTAGCTAAAATGTATGTTTATGATATGTCAAATAGCAAAATTGCAAGAATATGTAGCAAACACTATAAAAATGCTCCTATGATTATTGATAATATATGTCCAAATGAGAGTGATATTGTTCCTCAAAGAAAATTTAATATTGCTATGAATAGCCTTTTAATAGGGGCAAAAAAAATAATTATTTATCCATATTCAAATCAAAATAATGTTCCTACAAAAGGTGTGGAAGAGGTTCCAAAATTTTTATACCAAAACTTTGGTTATCCAATTACAGCTACATTTAATAGCTATTACTATAGAAAAGTTAGATTAATCTCTTTTAAACTATTTAAAGATGGAAAAGAAGTTCCAACAAAAGTAGTATCTAATACAAATGATATAAATAATAAAATAAGAAAAGGAACATATGTTTTAGTTCCATTAAATTACTTAAAGCACAATAGTAAATATAGTGTAGTCTTAAAAGCAGATGCCAATGGCAAAAAAGTAGTAAAAAAATGGAGTTTTACTACTCGCTAATTAATTACTTGTTACTAAATCTTTAGGTAATTTATCTTCTTCTCCTGGGAATATACTCTCTACATTAATTTCAGGATGTATTAGCTCTCTTAGTTTCTTTTGAACTACCATTTTTGTAGTCATTATACTCATTGAACAACCATTACATGTTCCACCTAGCTCTACATATATTACGCCATCTTTAACACCCAAAAGCCTCATTGTTCCTTCGTGTGATTTTACATACTCTTCTATTTGTGGCAAATAGTTTTTTGCTGCTATATATAAATCTTCATCTGAAAATGGTATCATTTTAAAACTCTCTTTATCTTAATTTTGGCAAAATATAGCACAAATTTTTTAAAATAGAGTTTAGTTTATAAAATTAAGGTTAAATAATGCGCTGTTTTAGTTGCGATAATCTATCAATAGAACCAATATGTCAAGAGTGTATAAAAGAGTTTTTAATACCACAATTAATAAAAAAAGAGATAGGAAACCTAGAAGTTATTAGCTTTTTTCAATATAGCAATACTGCAGAGTTTATTAAGAGTAAATATAGTGATAGTGGTTATAGAGTATATAAATTTATAGCACAAAGATATTTTCAACCCTTTATTAAAGCTTATGTTGAATCTTTTAAAGATAGAAAAATATATTTAATAGGAGTTGATGAAAATCTAAATAGAGAATACTCAAATATTGCAATTCTTACTCACTATGGAGCAAAAGAAAATAGAGCAAAAGCGCTACACAATGTTTTAAAAGCAAAAAACAAAGTTCAATATGCTGGTAAATCACTAGAATTTAGATTAGAAAACCCTAGAAACTTTATTTATAGTGGTCCTAAAAATATCAAAGCTATATTAATTGATGATACTGTTACAACTGGTAGCACTCTTGAAGAGGCTAGTAGAGTATTAAAAAGAAATGGTGTTGAGGTAGATTTTGCATTAACTATTGCAAATGCCATTGAAGGCACAGATTATTGATTTTTTATTTGATTAAAGTATTAGTTTAACCCTTTAGTGATATAATACTTTGTTAAAAAAAGGAATAATAAAATGAATATATTTGATGATGATGATTATATGAGCACAACTCCACAAGATAACTTTATGTCTATAATTAAAACTGCTAATCAAAACATTGTTGCAAATGAGATAGAAAAAGTTTTTGCAAGATTGGCTTTGGCAGAGAAATTACTAGAAGAGAATGGCTTAGAAGAGCAGTATGAAAAGATGTTACCTTCATTTGCAGTGGCTAATCCAAAAGAGTATGATGAGAGAGTAAATTCAATATTTATAGAAACAGTAGGTAATATTGTAACTCAATGTGAGTAGGAGAAGAAGTGCTAGAAGCAGTTGAAAGAAAAATAGAGCAATATGTTAAAAGCCTTAATGAGCCAGATATTGCAAGGATAATTGCGAAAATACCTGCTGGTAAGCGACTTCGTGCAAGGTTAATGCTAGAAATCGCAGGAACACGCCTAGAGGTTATAAAGTCAGCTGCAATTATAGAGATGATACATGCTGCAAGTTTGCTACATGATGATGTAATTGATGAAGCAGATACCAGAAGAGGAGCAATGTCTGTAAATGCA
>JAMONW010000155.1 GCA_027066355.1 Campylobacteraceae bacterium | reverse complement strand
AGATTCATATATTTTTCCATCATTTCGCAACTATTGGCTCTTAATGAGAAGCCACACTCAATTGCCAATTTAGAAACTCTTTGAGTTAGCATTCTCTGTTTACCTGCTAAATTGATTAAATGTTTTGAATTACTCTTTTTAGTCATAAAACCATCTATTAAAGCATTTAGTTTTAAAACCTGTTTTTGTCTATTTAAAGACTTCTCATACAATCCAACTGCTATATTTACTTCATATTTTACTTTATCTAATTTTCTAATAAGTTCATCTGTTAATTTTAAGTTATTTTTATCTTTTATAGCTTCTGCTATTAGTGGTTTTGTCTTCTGCCAACTCTCTTTTGCAATATTTAACTGTTTTATAATTTTAGGTAGTTTCGTTCCCTCTAATTTAAGTTCTTTATCTCCATTATATAAGCCATTTAAAATTTTATCAAATAGCTCTACAGAAGAGTCTAAATCTTTTAAAGCCTCTTTTGGGTTTAAATCTAATTGGTAGAGTAAAACATCTTTAGCTACTCTTTGAGTTAGCATTCTAAGTTTTCCTGCTAAATTAATATCATTTGCCATTTTAAGTTTGCTTGTTTTGCTATCTCCTAGCTTTGTATATAAAGTAACCGCCTCATTCATCTTTTTAAGAAGAGGTAAATTATTTTTGTCAATATACTCAAAAGTTTTATCTGTTAAATTTTTGAAGCTCTCTACCTCTTTAATTTTTACTAAAAAAGGTTTCCATAGTTTCTCTACTTCTTTTAGTTTGTCTTCTATTTTTTTATTATTTGATGGCACTAGGTTTAAACTTTTATCCCCATTTAACAAACCTTTTAGTGTTTTATCAAATAGAGTATATGACTCTTTTAACTCTTTTTGACTATTTTTAACATCTACTCCTTTAAATATCATTAAAGCATCTTTACTCATTTTTTGCGTTAGCATTCTCTGTTTTCCAGCAAGATTAATAGCAGTAGCTAACTCTTTATCACTCATTGCAAATAAAAATAGTGGTAAAATAAGTGCTAAAAAGAGTCTTTGCATTAGAACATCCTAATTTTTATTATTTAATACTTTAAACCCAAGTATTTCCCAATACTGCATACCACCGCGATAATACTTTATTTTATCTTTTGGATAACCAATCTCTAAGAGATGCTCCATAGCTCTAACACCTTGTTGGCACCATGGGCCATTATCAAAAATAACTAGCTTTTGTGCATCTTTAAAATCCCACTTATCTCCATCTTTTTTAGCACCCAAAATTGGTAATACTTGCTCAAGATAATCTTTTGAAGTTTTAGGATTAAGTATAGAAAATGGTAAATTTATTGCACCTGGAATTGTTCCTTCTTTATACCATTTAGGAAGTCTTGCATCAACTAATACACCACTATTATTGCTAACTTCATTTTTTAAAAAATTTAATAACTCTAGCTCTCCATAAGTTTCAATGCCTTTTATTGGCTCAAATGGTTGAACGCAAAAAGGTGGGCAAGGTCTTGATGTTTTAACATAAGAGTTTTTCAGTTTATGTTTGGTATCTTGAATTCTATCTATTCTAACAGGTTTTCCAAGAACATCAACATCAACATAAGGTAAATTTTCTGTAATTTTTACTTTATACTCTTTTGCATTTGATATTGAAATAAATAAAGATATAGCCATAACTATTAAAGTAAATCTCTTTAAAAACATTATCTCTCCCCTTTAGGATAGTAAGCATATTGATAATGATACCATACAATAGAGATTTTAACAAATTGTCTTTTTTGTTTCTAAACAAAAAATTACTCCATAAATTGATATAAAATTAGTTAATTAATGATTAATTAAGATTTTTTTTATATCAAAATAATAAACAGATATAACAAAACTACACATTTTATAGTTATTTATATTTTATATCTCTTTGATAAGAGATTATAATTATGATATAATATGGTTAATTTTTACCAAATAAAGGGATATTATGGATTATAAATTTTTTTTATATTTAATATTGCCACTTTCGCTTTTTGCCACAGAGCCAATTAATAAAATTAATGACCAGTTCCAAAAAGCTCAAAGCGTAACTCAAACATATGCAAAAACAGAGCATCTTAAAAAATTAACAATTTCACAAGCAACCCTAAAAGCAATTAATGAAGCAAGAAGCTTAAACCAAATTTGCTCTCGTGCAACAAATCCTTTAAGATGGAATAAAGGCTTATACTACCATGCAAAAGAGCATTCAATAGATATGGCAGTAAATAATAAGCTATCGCATATGGGTTCTGGAACCAAAACAGATATTACAGCTCAAAATTTAAAATTAAATAGAGGTAGTTACTTTTATGAAAGAGTTAACCAAAAGGTAAATTCAAAAAAGATATTAAGTGGTGAACTTATTATTAGAACTACCACAAATACCCTAAAAGGTCCAAGAGAGTTAATAGGCTACTGGCTTAAAAACCCAAATGACTGCAAAGTTATAATGGATAGTAGATATACAGATGTAGCACTAGCTAAAGTAATTAGCAATAAAGATAACAAAGCTTACTGGACTCTTCTACTAGCAGGTGCAAGAGCAAAAAAGTAAATAGATTTAATCTATTCTGGGCAAAGACCACTTTTTATAATAGGCATATACTCTAAGGAGTGTTCCTAGAGTTAGTATTAATATTAAACTGCTTATATTAATGTATTTAAAATAGTTTAATATATATAACTACTCCAATTAACAAAGATATTGTGCCATAAAGACCTGTCTTAAATACTAAAGGCACCTCATTTATGATGATATCTCTAACTATTCCACCACCAACAGATGAAATAAAGCTAATTGCTAAAACTCCTGTAATATTAAAATTACTCTCAAGTGCAGCTATAGCTCCTGAAATTGAAAATGAAGCCAACCCTAAAGAGTCGCTTATAATAAAAAAAAGTCTCTTTTCAAGTTTATTTTGTCTATATAATTTAAAAATAAGCATAAATAAAATAACTAAAATAACAAATATAATTGGAGCATAGTGTGTAAAAGAGTAAGGTGTTTTATCTACTAAAATATCTCTTATAACTCCTCCTCCAAGTGCAGTTAAAAAAACAGAAATTAAAACACCAAGAAGATCGAGTCTATTTCTAATACCTACCAAAAAGCCACTTATTGCAAATGCAACAATTCCTATATACTCAACTACTTAAAACACAGTTTATAGTTTATTAAAGAGTCCTTTTAGCTCTTTTGGAATTATCTTATTTATCTTCTCTTTTGTAGCATTATCATCTTTTAGAGCCTTTATTTCATTTGGGATAATTTTTTTAATCTCTTTATCTATTTTTTTTGTTACACCTGCTTTTTCTAACTCTTTTAAAACTCTCTTTTTAACCTTTTTCTTAATATATCCACCAAATAATATTTTTATATGAGGAGATTTAATTGGACCAGTAATTCTAAAGTTGTAATCTTGATTTTTTTGAACTACTTTTACTCTTGCATCAATAGTTTGAGTTTTGGTATTAATTTTTGCATTTTGGGTAGATATTTTAACTCTTTGACTAGATGTATTTAAGTTAAATGTTATAATATCACCACTAATTGTGCCATCAATTTTAGCACTTCTAAAAATCTCTTTAGAGAGGTCAAAATTTGCATACTGTTTAAGGTTATCTACAAGTTGTGAATTTAAAAATCTAGCTTCATTTAAAGTTAAAATAAAATTACCACTTTTGCTCTTTGTGTTATATTTAAAATCTATCTTTGCAACGCCATCTAAAGTTGGTGGATAATTTAGCATTTTAAAAGCTTTAACAACACTTATTCCAGCGCCATTTACCTTAATATTACTATTTTCAACCATAAAATTAATAACTCCACCAAGTTCATTGGCAACACCATTTATTAAGAGTTGTTTAGCCGCATATTTTATATTACCTTTTGCACTAAAAGAGCCATTTAACTGCTGTTTAATTATTGGTTGAAGCCTTCTTAAATCATCAATTTTTAAACTATATTTTGCAGATAAATTTTGCTTTTTTATATCATAATTAAGATAATCAAAGTTCATAGCAGCCATTGTTGTATTTAGCTTAGGTTTTGTTAATAATATTCCATCTTTTATTGTTGCATCTTTTATAAATATAGAGTATCTAAATAGTTTTCCTAACTCTATATTATATAATTTTTTAATACTTTTTGTATCAACTGCTCCAGTAGATTTAAGTGTAAATTTACCATCTAACTTATCTATATCATATATTTTAACATCTCCTGATGCAAAAGCACTACTTAATAAATGGGGTTGATTTAGCATATATAATACTTTATCTAAAGAGATATCTCTAAATTGTGTAGCTAAACTTTTGCCTCTATATTTAGCTTTTAATACTCCACCAAAAGATTTTGTAATTAAGTTTAATGCTATATTATCTTTTGCATAAGAGAAAGCTCCACTTGCAGATAATTTTCCTCTTAAAGGTTGTTTTGTAAAACTCTCTAAAGCCCTTAAATTAGCTATTCTTAGAGCATAATCCCCTTTTGCTCTGCTTGTTAAAATAGAGTATTTTGTATTCTTTAGATTAAGTGCTAAAAATTTGCTATTAATATCTGCTCTTTTTAGAGTCAAAATAGAGTCTTTTAAAATAGCTTTTGCTTTTATGCTATATTTATAATTTGGTAACTTAACTTTTAATAGCTTTCTATTAATTACACCACTTGAAGATATATCAAATAAACCGTTTAAATGTTTTATATCTGCAACATTTACTACCCCATTTACTCTTCCGGCACTTATATAGTATGGCAAAGAGAGCATTCTTAAAACTTTAACAATTGATATATCTTTTAAATTTAACTTTACTCTATTTGTATTGTATATGAGCTTTAGTTTACCACCTAAAGATTTTGTAAGTGCATCAAATTGATATATATTTTTAGCTAAATTTGCATAAAAAGCACCATCTAAATCTAATCTGCCTTTTAGTTTTATATTTGCTATTTGATTAATTCTAGCTAAATTATCAATTTTTAAATTGTAGTAAGCTTTAGCTTGTTTAAAGTTTAGTGTAGAAGTAATCTTTTTTATCTTAAGTTTGGCAGTTGTAGTATTTATATCACCCTTTCCAATAATATATTTTTTAGCAACAGCCATATCTATTTTTGCTTTGAATTTTTCATCTTTAGGTAAAAGTATCTTAAACTCTCTTTTTATAAAACCTCTATTAAATCTTCCATCTTTTACTTCAATATGAGCTTTACCACTTGGATTTTTAATATCTAAACTTGGCATATTTGCATTTACAAAAAGGTATCCATCAACAATAGGAACTTGATTTAAAGTAGCAAATATTTTAGATATTTGTGCGCTATCAATAATTGCTTCAATAGATTGAGGATTACTGTTTTTAATTATAAATTTATATTTAATATCAGAATCAAACGCCTTTCCACTTCCATTTACACCAAAGTTTTTAACGCTTCCTACTGCTTGTCCTCTAAGACTTAAATCTACTTTTATCTCTTGCTCTCTCATCTTTACACTTGGAGCATTAATTGTGTAGGCTAAATCAAACTTTTTATCCAAATACTCTACGCTACCATTAGTGTTTGCTTTTATTCCATTGCTACTTTTTGCATCAATATCAATATAACCAAATTTACTATTTAACTTTGTAATTTCAACTTTTGGCTCTTTAATTTTCTTTTCTATAAGACTATTTGCTATTGGTTTAATAATAGCATTTGAGCCAAAAGGTGTAAATAAAATAACAAATATTGCTATAAAAATTGCAAAAATAGGTAATAATATAAATAAGATAATTTTTTTCATGGTAGTCCCTCTAAACTATATATTGATATTATAACATATTAATATTATTAAATAGCCAATTTTTTGCAAAATTATCAACAAATATTTTTAACCTATATAACTCCTTTTCATCTCTTTTAATTAAGTTAGAAAACTTTTTATAAGTTTGCCAAACCTTTATGGCATTTTTATCTCTGCCCCGCTTTTTTAGCTCAAAAGCCACAGCAGCATTTATAAAACCTTTTATTATCAAAATATCACTACTTTTATCTTTTCTTCTTGGAAACCAATACTCCTCTAGGGCTTCATGGGCTTCAAAGAACAACTGTTCATTAAGTAGTTTTTTATACTCATTTAGCTTTGGCATCTACTTTTACCTTTTAATAATATTGTTTCAAACTCTAAATAATCGTTAGGGTAGTTATTAATAATATATTTAATATCACTATAATTTAATCTTAAATTGCCACCTACACCGCTTTTTTTTATATAGCGCAACATATCAAGAGTATCTCTAAACTCTAATTTAAAGCTAAACTTTTGAATTTTTAAACTCTCATAGCTATTAATAAAGGCATCTACAATTTCATATTCAGAGAAAATAGGAGATTTTACTCCTACTAAATTATGTAAAGATTTGAATGTATTTGATGTAAAGAGAAAAAAGAGTCCACTATTTGATACCTTAGATATCTCTTTAAATGTAAATTTTAAATCTTTAGCCCACTGTAAAGCAGATGAAGATATAGCTAAATCTATGCCTTTATCCTTTAGTAAATTAAAAATTTTACCTTTATTAAAATCTGCACAAATTACTTTAACTCTGCTCTCTTTAGGGTGCAACTTAAGCATTTTTGGAGCAAAATCAATGGCATAAAAATTTTTAAATTTTATATCTTTTTCTATCAGTTTTTTATATATCATTCCATCTCCAGAGCCAATATCAACTATATTATCAACTCTAAAGCTATCTATATTTTCTACTAAAATTGAAGCTATTTTATTTTGAATATGGCTATATTTGCTATAATTTTTGGCATATTTATTAAACTCTTCTTTAACTCTCATTGCTTCCCATTCATTTTACTTTGAAGTTTTTTTAGATATAATGCGCCAATTATATTATTTTACACTTAAAGAGGATTATTTATGACATCAACTCTATTTATTGTTCAGATAGTTTTAGCTATCTTAATTACAATTTTAGTTCTACTGCAAAAGAGTTCAAGCATCGGTTTGGGTGCATATAGTGGTAGTAACGAATCTGTATTTGGAGCAAAAGGACCAGCTGGTTTTTTAACAAAAGCAACATTTACACTAGCGCTACTTTTTGTAATTAATACACTAGCACTTGGATACTTCTACTCACAAGAGAATAATAAAAGTGCAGTAGATACAATTAAAACAGAAATACCAGCAAAAAAAGTTACTATTCCATTAACATCTCCAAAAGATAAAAAATCAGAAGTTCCAAAAGCCCCGGCAACTGAGAAAAAAGAGAGCAATACTACAAAGTAACTCTCTTTTGCTACACTAAATCTTAAAAATAACTCAATATTTACCAAAAAAAAGCTAAAATAATAAAAAATTTTACTAAAAGGTATTTACTATGGTAAATGAAATTTTAAACGATACAAAAGATCATATGCAAAAAAGCATAGATACAATGAAAAAGAGATTCTTAACTCTAAGAACTGGTAAAGTTACAACTTCTGTTGTAGATGATGTTAAAGTAGATTACTATGGCACAGCAACTGCACTAAATCAAGTTGCAAGTGTAACTGCACTTGATGCAACAACAATTGCAATCTCTCCATGGGAGAAGAGTTTGTTGCCAGATATTGAAAAGGCAATTCAACAAGCAAATTTAGGCGTAAATCCAAATAATGATGGCGATTTTATTAAGCTATTTTTCCCACCAATGACAAGTGAGCAAAGAGAGCAAATTGTAAAACAAGCTAAATCAATGGCTGAAGATGCAAAAGTAGCAGTTAGAAATGTTAGAAAAGATGCAAATAATAAAATTAAGCGTCTTGAGAAAGATAAAGAGATAAGTGAAGATGAGAGCAAAAAAGCTCAAGATAGTGTTCAAAAAATTACAGATGAGCATATTGCTAAAATTGATGAAGCTTTAAAATCTAAAGAAGCTGATATTTTAAAAGTGTAACTATGAATATAGAGCAAATTTATAAAGATAGTGGCGCACTTTTAAGTGGACATTTTATATTAAGTAGCGGTAATCACTCTCCAAATTATCTACAAAGTGCAAAAGTTTTAGAAGACCCAAAAAGAGCAGAGCTTTTAGCAACAGCACTAGCAGATATGATAAAAAGTAGTGGCATCAAGATAGATACAGTTTGCGCTCCAGCTCTTGGTGGCGTAATTGCTGGTTATGAACTAGCAAGAGCTTTGGGAGTTCGCTCAATTTTTGTAGAGCGAAAAGAGGGCAAAATGGAACTTCGCCGTGGTTTTGAAGTAGCTAAGGGTGAAAATATCTTAATTTGTGAAGATATAATTACAACTGGAGGCTCTGCTCTTGAAGCAAGTGATATAATTGAATCTCTAGGTGCAAATGTTGTAGGCTTTGCCGCACTTGCTAATAGAGGCTTTTGTAAAAGAGAAGGCACTCAAAACTCTCCAAAACCAGAGTGTAAACTACCAACAAATAAACCACTTTTTGCATTAGCAGATTTTGAGTTTGAAATTTATGAACCATCTAATTGTCCACTTTGTAAAGAGGGCTCAACTGCAATAAAACCAGGAAGTAGGGGAAATTAGTAACTCCCCTAAAAACTTTTTTAACTCCTTTTAACCGATATAAGTATAACTTTAACATATAATAAGATACAATGATTATAAAATAATATTTACATCAATAAAAAGGGAATAAATGTATAAAAAAATAGCTCTTCTTTCAATAATATCAATATTTTCAATCAACGGATGTTCATCAGCAACTCACAGAGCATTAAAAGCTCCACAAAAAAGATTTGCTAATGTAGAAATTAATAGCAACAAATATTTAAGTTCACAAGAGAGTAATGAAGTTTTATCATATATAAATAGCATAAGAAATAAAGGAGCAAAATGCGCTCCACCAGCCCCACCTTTATATAGCAACGGTGCATTAGAAAGAGCGGCAATATCACACTCTAAAGATATGGCAATAAATAACTTTTTACAACATAATGGCTCAGGAACAGAACTAGATGCTGCAAAACCAAAGGGTGCTTTACATAGCACATTTGTAGATAGAATAACCTATTATGGATATCCTGTAAAACCAAACTTATTAGTTGGAGAGAATATTACATTTACTAAATTTAAAAATACTAAAAGCTCTAAATTTTCAGATAACTATAAAAAGGCAGTTGATAATTGGCTAAATGATGAACAACACTGCAAAATATTAATGAATCCACGCTTTACATATGCTGGTGTTGGTTATCAAAAAACAAGAGATAAATACTACTTTACACTTGATTTAGCTGAAAAAAATGTAGCTAAATAATATAATCTATGATAAACTCTTTTAGAGGTTTAAGCCTCTAAAACAGCTCCTTTACTAGCATTTGTTACTAATGCTCTATATTGTCTTAACCAGCGGCTAGTTAACTCTTTTTCAATTGGCTTAAAGTTTTCTCTTCTTTTTGCAATCTCTTCATCACTTACTAAAAGCTCAATTTTATACTCATCTACATCAATAAATATCTCATCACCATCTTCTACAAGTGCAATTAAACCACCCTCAGCTGCTTCTGGGCTAACATGACCAATACTTAAACCTCTTGTAGCTCCACTAAAGCGACCATCTGTAATTAATGCAACACTATCACCTAAACCCATACCCATAATTAGGCTTGTTGGGCTTAGCATCTCTTGCATTCCAGGACCACCTCTTGGACCTTCATATCTTAATACTACAACATCACCAGCTTTTACCTTACCACTAGTAATTCCAGCAATTGCTTCATCTTGGGAATTAAAACATACAGCTTTCCCTTTGAAACTTCTCTCCCCAATAATACCAGCAGTTTTAATAACAGCACCTTGCTCTGCTAAGTTACCAAATAAAATTGCTAAACCACCAACATCTGAGTATGGATTATCAATTGTGTGGATAATCTCTTTATCTAAAATCTTAGCATCAGCAATTCTCTCAAAGAGGCTCTCTCCAGTAACTGTTGGATTATCTAAAAGCACACTATTATCACGCTTTGTCATCTCTTTTAATACTGCACTTACACCACCAGCACTATGAATATCTTCCATATGAACAGTTGTTAAACTAGGGCTAATTTTGGCAATATGGCTTACCTTTTGGCTAATATCATTAATATCTGCAATATTAAAATTTACATCTGCTTCATTTGCAATTGCTAACATATGTAAAACTGTATTTGAGCTTCCACCCATTGCCATATCAACAGCAAATGCATTTCTAACAGCATTCTCATTTAAAATATTTCTAAAGTTCATCTTATTACTATCTTTAGAGAGTGCAATTTCGCAAATTCTTCTAGCAGCCTTTTTAAAAAGCTCCTCTCTCTCTTTTGTAAGAGCTAAAATTGTTCCATTTCCAGGGAGTGCAATTCCCATAGCTTCCATTAATGTATTCATTGAATTTGCAGTAAACATACCACTACAACTACCACCTCCTGGACATGCATTGCACTCCATCTCTACTAATGTATCTTCACTAATTTCACCAGCTTCATATGCTCCAACACCTTCAAATACTGTAGCTAAATCTATTGGTGTGCCATCATTCATAGCTCCAGCTTTCATAGGACCACCACTTACAAAGATAGTAGGAACATTTACACGCAAAGCCCCCATTATCATACCAGGAACAATCTTATCACAATTTGGAATAGCAATCATAGCATCAAGTTTATGCGCATTCATTACTGTTTCAATGGAGTTTGCAATAATTTCACGACTTGGCAATGAATAGAGCATACCATCATGCCCCATCGCAATACCATCATCTACACCAATTGTATTAAACTCAAATGGCACACATCCATTTGCTCTAATTTCATCTTTTATAATTTCAGCTACTTTGTTTAAATAAAAGTGTCCTGGAATTATCTCAATAAAAGAGTTTGCAACACCAATAAATGGTTTATCAAAATCTTCATCTTTAAGCCCTGTTGCTCTTAGTAAACTTCTATGTGGCGCTCTAGCATAACCTTTTTTTACTTCATCACTTCTCATTGTTTTTCCTATTTTTGAAATCGCAATATTATACCAAAAACCAGCTAAAAAGATATTTTTTTAAAAAAATCTATAAACACTAAATAGTTTAAAGTTTTTTTAAAGTTAAATAGTTATAATTGCACTCCAAATAAGCGGGAGTAGCTCAGGGGTAGAGCATAACCTTGCCAAGGTTAGGGCCGCGAGTTCGAATCTCGTCTCCCGCTCCAACTATTGTTAATGTGGTGTCCTACCAGCATTTATTTGCCCGGGTGGTGGAATTGGTAGACACGAGGGACTTAAAATCCCTTGGCCGTTTTGGCCGTGCCGGTTCAAGTCCGGCCCCGGGCACCACTTTTAAAAATCACTCCATATTATAAATGTTATATTTATAATATAGAATCTGTTTTATAAGGCGGCTTTTTTGGCGGCATAGCCAAGTGGCTAAGGCAGGAGCCTGCAAAGCTCTGATCCCCGGTTCGAATCCGGGTGCCGCCTCCACTTTTTTATTGTTTCGGGAGATGTCGGAGCGGTTGAACGTGCCGGTCTTGAAAACCGGTGTGGTGAGAGCCACCGGGGGTTCGAATCCCCCTCTCCCGGCCACTTTAAGAACTTAACAAATATATCTTTTTAATATAAAATACTTCTCCTTTTTTCTTGTTTTTTAAATTTACTTTATACTCTAAGCCTCTTTTTTTGAGGCATTAATATCTTCATATGAAGTTTTTTTTGCTACAATTTTAAAAAATCACTTAAGGCTTAATAATGAGTAGTAGAAGTTTAAATATAGCAGTTATTGGTGATTTAATGATAGATAGCTACATATGGGGAAGTTGTGATAGAATATCCCCCGAAGCTCCAGTTCAAGTAGTATTAAAGCAAAAAAGCACATCAACTCTTGGAGGAGCTGGAAATGTTGTAAATAATCTTTTAGCATTAAATGTTAATGTATCTTTATTTAGCGTAATTGGAGATGATATCAATGCTAAAGAGTTAAAATCTTTATTGCAAAATATAGAGAGTAACCTCCTAGTAGAGCCAAATAGAGTTACTACAAAAAAGAGTAGAATAATGGTATCTACACATCAAGTATTACGCCTAGATGAAGAGACTACCAAGCCTATATCAGATAACTCCTCTGATGCTTTATTAGATATATTAAGAGATAAAATAGATAATTTTGATGCCATTATAGTATCTGATTATGCTAAAGGTGTTATAACTAAAAATCTTGCAAAAGAGCTTATTAGCTTATCGAAAAATAGCAATAAATTAATATTAATTGACCCAAAAGGTAGTGATTTTAGTAAATATAAGGGTGCTACACTAATTACTCCAAATAAAAAAGAGGCGCAAATTGCAACTAATATAAATTTAGATACAAAAGATAACTTAAAAGTTGCCTTAAAATATTTTAAAGATACTTTAGAGCTAAAATATCCTCTAATTACACTTAGTGAAGAGGGAATAGCTCTTTTAGATGAGAGTTTGCAAATAATACCAACAGTGGCTAAAGAGGTTTATGATGTTACAGGAGCTGGAGATACTGTAATTTCAGCAATTGCAGTAGCTTTGGCTAATGGTAAATCTATTTATCAAGCTTGTAAATTTGCCAACTCAGCAGCAGCAGTTGTTGTTGGTAAAGTTGGTTCCGCAGTTGCTACTTTTGCAGAGATAGAAGCATATGAAAACTCTCTTAAAAACAGCACTCTAACAAATAAATTAAAAAATCTTAATGAAATAGAAAAGATATCCAAAGAGTTAAAATCTCAAGGTAAAAAAGTTGTATTTACAAATGGTTGTTTTGATATACTACATAGTGGGCATACCACATATTTGCAAAAAGCAAAAGAGTTAGGAGATGTGCTTATTTTAGGCTTAAATAGCGATGAGAGTATTAAGCGTTTAAAAGGAAAAGATAGACCTGTAAATCAATTAATAGATAGAGCTACTGTGCTTAGCGCATTATCTAGCGTAGATTATATAGTTCCATTTGAAGAGGATACTCCTTATGAATTAATTAAAACAATTAAACCAGATATTTTAGTTAAAGGTGCTGACTATAAGGATAAAGAGGTTGTAGGAAGTGATATAGCAAAAGAGGTTAAATTAATTGATTTTGTAGAGGGTAAAAGCACTTCAAATATTATTAAAAAAATAGAGTCTAAGGTATAATATGCAAAATAAAATTTTAGAAGAGTTAAATGAACATAAAGCTACAATAGAGGCAACAATTAAGCAGATGCCAAAACAGATAGAAGAGGCTTCACAAATTTTAATAAATACCTTAAAACAAGGCAATAAAGTCTTAATTTTTGGTAATGGAGGTAGTGCAGCAGATGCCCAGCATATTGCTGCTGAACTGACAGGACGCTACAAAACAAATAGAATAGGCTTAGCAGCAATTGCTTTAACAACCGATACTTCTGCTATTACTGCAATTTCAAATGATTTTGGATATGAAATAGTATTTGCAAGACAAATAGAAGCACTTGGAAAAGAGGGTGATTTAGCAATTGGTATATCAACATCTGGAAACTCAAAAAATGTAATTTTAGCTCTTCAAAAGGCAAAAGAGCATGGGTTAACTACTCTTGGTTTAAGTGGAAATAGTGGTGGAGAGATGAATAAACTTTGTGATTTAAACCTTGTTGTTCCATCAAACAATACCCCAAGAATTCAAGAGATGCACATTCTTATAGGACATACATTGTGCAATGAAGTAGATTTAAGCTTTTAGAGTTTTTTAAAAGCTTAAATTTTTATATAAATTACTTAAATTTCTGTTTATCATATAGATAATTAAGTGTTGTTATAAATGCCAATGCATCTTTTTCTAGCTCTTTGTCATGTTTTGTTTTAATAAGATGCTTATTTTTATAAATATATGTTTGTGGCTCTTGTTTTGGCACAATTACTGCTACTTTCTCTTTTACTTTAAGAGCATAATTTTGGTTAAATTGTAATAAATTAATATCTGCTTTTTTATCTGAAAATATCGACTTTCCAAGAATAGGGTATTTAAAATCTTTGCCCAATAAATCCAAGGCAGTAGCTAATATATCAGGTTGAGAGGTAGCTTTTTTATAGATTTTGCTATCTATACCATCAGCAATAATTAATGCTGGAATATGAAACATATTAACAGGCACAACATCATCTCCATAAACACGCACATTATGATCTGCAACTACTACAAAGATAGTATCTTTATAATAAGGTGATTTTTTTGCCAATTCAAAAAATTTGCCAATAGCAAAATCTGCATAATGCACAGCATTTTCTACACAATTTTTATTTGGAATTATTGGTTTTACTTTATCATTTGGTATATCAAATGGACTATGATTAGATGAACTAAACATAAGTGCTGCAAATGGTTTACCACTACTATATAATTTATTAAATTTTCTATTTGCCATTTTAACTAAATCCTCATCGCTAACACCCCAATTTGCAACAAAGTGTGGATTTTTATAATCTTTTTGCTCTATTATTTCATCAAAACCATTGCCTAAAAACCAAGAGCGCATATTATCAAACCTTGCCTCTCCTCCATAAATAAACATACTATGATAACCAAGTGGTTTTAAAAGTGATGCAAAAGTAAAAAAACCACTTTGAGATTTATTTCTCTTAACCACGCCCTTTCCAGGCACTGCTAAAAAGCCAGAAGTTACCCCAGCAATTCCTCTAACTGAGCGTGTTCCATTAGAATAAGTGTTATTAAACCAGATACCCTCTTTTTGTAGTTTTATTAAATTTGGTGTAATTTTAGGAGAGATAAATTGATAGCCCAAACTCTCTTGTAGAAAAATTACTAAATTCCTCTTTTTATTAGTTTTGAAATGACTCTTCTCTAAGCGACTAAATGGTGAAGTGCTATTAAATTCACTACCTTCAATTTTTAATCTCTTTTTAACTCTCTCCAAAGCCTCTTTTGGATTCATTTTTCCATAAAGTTTTGCAACTTTAGCTGATGAATTTTTATTTGAATATATTGCATATCCAATTGAGTATAGAGAGTTTTTAGTAACTTCATTTAATATTCTATTATTTGAATACATAGCATCAGAAATATTTGCTGGTCTATGTCCAAACGATGACCTAATCGCAATAAATAAAATTAAAGCTATTGGCAAAAACCAAATAACTCTCTTTTTTAATGGAGTATTTAATATCTCTATAAAGCTATTTGAAAACTTTTTTAAATAGAGTATTATAAATATTACAATTGCACTAATAGCTAAAAATAGAGGTAGTTTATAATCAGCCAAAATCATACCAATTACCTCTTTTGGGTATGCTAAATACTCTACAAATTTATAATTTGGTCTTACATCATATTGTGCAAAAAAAGGAAAAGTAGCAAACTCAATATAGATAATTAGTGAAATTATAGCTACAAAATATAACTTTAAAAAGCTATTTGCAATTTTTTTTAAATTGCTTGGAGCAAGTGTTAGCACTAAAAGGGGTATTACAAGTAGCATAGCACTTAGCATTGTATCCATCTTTAAGCCATAAATAAATGTTAACCAAATAGAGCTATCACTATTTTTTAATCTGCTAAATTGCCAAATAAATAGGGCTAATCTTCCTATAAAAAATATTACTATCATCAAAAGATAGTAGTTAAATAGTTTTTTAATTATTTTCATTTATCATCCTTTTATACTCATAAAATGCTTCTCTCTTTTTAATTCCATCTCTATTATCAACCAAGCCATATCCAGGTGCTATTAATTGGTGCCAATATACTCTATCGATTTTATTGCTTTCTTTTGCAATATTGTAAAACTCTAACATATATTTTGTATAACTCTTTTGATTTACACACTCTGTTTCAGATGTTGGTGCATAAGGAGCAGTATTACTAAGTGGCCAATTTACCTCTGTTATATATATTGAATTATTACTTTTGGGTGATAATTTAACCATAGTATAAATTAAATCAATCTTCCTTTTGGTATCAAAAATTAACATTTGCTTATTTGTTGGAGCTCCTCTTCTATCTACATAAAGTAGTGTAGAGAATATATCATACCTAACTTTAAATAAATTATATAGCGTTCTAATTGTAATATGTGGTTCAAAATCTATTACACTAGAACCTATTAACTTAATATTTGGATAGCAAGTATCTCTTAAAATTTGTATAGTTTCATAATATTTTAAATACTCATCAACTGAAAAAAAGCCCCATTTTGTTCTATTAATTGCATTTGCAACTTGAAATTCATTAGTTATATTTTGAAATTTATTAAAAATTATATTTATATCTTTTTCTAAGAGTTTTAAATCTTCTATATGCTCTCTATCTTGTAAAATATTGATTAAAATATTTTTATCACTGCCAAAACTTTTTGCAAACTCTATATACTCATCTACTCTATCAATATGCCATAAGGGAACTCTAATTAACAAATTTTTAATACCAAGCTCATTAATTAACTCTTTTTGAATAGCTCCTTTTGATATATCTACTCCCATTCCATAAAAATTTTTATTTGGAAGTTTTTTAGCCTTTGTAAATGGCATTACTATAATAATAAATGGTAAGAGTAAAAGTGTAGTTATAAAGTTTTTTAAATAGTTAAATAGATTTTTTACTCTAAGTGAATTTTTATATTTTTTATCTTTTATAGGGTATGGTTGGTCAGAGTAGTTATCCCAAATAAATGGTTCTTTCACTATTTACCCTTTAACTTTCTTAATAGTTGTTTTCTCTTAAGATAATCTTGATGTTTATTGTGATATTTTCTAAGCTCTAAAATAGCAAAATTCTCATCTATGCTAGAAATTTTTGCATACTCTTTGGCTATAAACTCTAAATCTTCTATTGAAGTAGAGAATCTTGATAAATTTTTAAAACGTAAACTATTGCTAAAATCTATAAATTTCATTCTATTTACATCTACAATTGAGAAGATATAAGAGTTATTATCTCTTTTTATCAAAACATTTCCTGGAGAGTAATCTATATGATAAACACCTAAATTGTGTAAATTATAGCTAAATTTAACAAACTCTTTTAAAATAGTTTCTCTATCTTTAAAATTAGAGCTTTTTAAAACATCTCTTATCTCAAAATCGTAATCAAAAAATTCACAAATATAGTAACTTTTATCAAAAAAAAGAGCTTTTGGTTTTTCTACATAAGCAATAGGCTTTGGTGTATTTATACCTAAATATATTAATTTTTTAGCATTTTTATATGAGCGTTTTGCCTTTGAATCTCTAAAAAATCTATAAGCAATTTTATTTATAAAATTTGGAATTTTAAAATATTTTATAGCAACTTTTTTTCTATTAAACTCTACTATTTTAATGCTATTTCTACCCTGAAATAGTAAGTTTTTAGAGTTGCTAAAAAAATTTTCAATATTTAGAGCTAACTCTTTATAGTTTGAATCATATTCACAATAGTTCAAATATTAACCCTTTAGCTTTTTAAAATTTAACTCTTTAAATAAAAAAGCACTAAAAATCAAAAATAATATTTTGGTAAAATGCACAGATAGATAAGACTCACTAAACATAATTATTAAAAATAGAGTTGGTAAAATAAGTCTAATTGGCTTATATTCATCATTTAAAACTCTATATCCTTTAAATTCTATAGCAAAAATAGATAGTAGTGCTAAAAGTGCAAATAAACCACTATGAACCCAAGCAAAAAGATACATATTATGAGGTTGAGGTAATATAGCTGCCTTTGGCGTATATTTTTTAAAATAGTAAGTTAAATCCTTTTTATAATCTCCAATACCAGCACCAGTTAGAGGGTGTTTTTTTATAAGTCTTAAAGAGTTTTCCCAATTAGCAAGACGCATACCTACACTTGTATTTGGATTTTGTTTAAATGTTTTAACATCATGTATTGCTAAATTAACTCTATTATGAAAAATTGTGCTACTATTGTAAGCTATAAAAAATATTGCTATTATTGCAAATATTGATATAAAAAATGTTTTAAAATTGGCTTTAAAAAACTGCATAAATGCAACTATTGCAACAAAGAAAAACGCAACTTGCCCAGCTCTTCCACCTGTTATAAATAAATTGATAGTCATTGTTAAAATAAATATAGCTGATATTATCTTAAACCATAAACTGCTATTATCTTTTCTAAAGAAAAAATATAGAAGCAAAAATATAGAAAGAACTAACATTGGATTATAAGATATATGCCCTGTTGCTCCCATAAATGGCACTGGGTCATATTGTGTTGCATGTAAAAATGGAGGCACAATTTTAAAGAAAATTAAATATGAAGAGAGTTCTGATATAAACATTGCAGCTAAAAAACTTTTTAGATAAAAATCTATCTCCTCTTTTTTTACCAAACTCATAAAAATTGGCAAAACTAAATAAAACATCTCCTTTTTTAGCATAAGCAATCCCTGCTTTAAATCATCACTCCAAAGCATACTTATAGTAAATATTGCAAAAAGCGTATAAAATGCAACTACTAAAGGATTTTTAAGTAGTTTAAGTGTCTCTTTTTTATCACCCCAAATTATCCAAAATAGAATTACAAAACCAAATAGAATATTATTAATTGCAGCAGAAATAGGGATACTAAATATATATAATCCCAAAAGTATCTTTCTTGCATTATCTATTTTAGGCGACACTACACTTCCTTCTTTAGTAATTTTGGTTCTAACTCTTCAATTGCATTTAAAACATCTTTTGCTTTTATCTCTTTCATGCACTCATGAGTTTTAATTGGGCAAACTCTCTTTTGGCAAGGTGCGCAATATAAATTTTTTGTAACTATTTTATACTCTGTATTATATGGGTATGTATGCTTATAACTTGTTGGTCCAATTACAGCAACAACTTTTACTCCATAACTTGCTGCTATATGCATAGGACCACTATCGTTAGTTACTAATAAATCTAATCCTCCTAAATATTCGCAAAGCTCTTTAATGCTTAATTTTCCACATAAATTAACATACTCTACACTATTATCTAAATTATCTTCTATCTCTTTTGCCATAAGCTCTTCACCAGGTCCTCCAAAGATAATAATATTGGCATTTAAACTATTTGCAACCTTTGCAAACTCTTGTGGATACCATCTTTTGGCAGCTCCAAATGCAGCTCCAGGATTTATGCCAACTGTTGGTTTTTTGTAAATTTTTGCTTCAAAAGGCAAAGTAGGCTTAACTTCAGCTAACTCTTTCTTTAAAATACTATCTACATACTCATTATACTGTTTTGATAAATGTCCATTACCACTTTTAACCAAAGTGTAACCACCAATTTTTAAACGCAATAATTTAGAGTAAAAACTTCTTCTAAAGCTTACAAACATATCAGCTTTAGGCATTTTAAAAAAATTTTTTAAGCGATTATTTCGCTTATCTATAATTGCTTCATATTCTGGAAAGAGAGCAGTTGAAGTAATGCTTCCAAAGAGTGTAACTTTGCTAGGTTTTAGTTCATTAATTAGCTTTTTTATTGCACCACTTGCCATTGTTGCATCGCCTAGCCAAGTTGGTGGTTCAATTATTAAATGCATTCTCTTTTAACCCTTTAGTGCAAAATTCTTTTTAAACTCTTTAGTTTTGCTAACTTCATCATATCCACCACTTGCAACAATTTTTCCTTCACTTAAAACAATAACAATATCTGCTTGTTTTATAGTTTGCAATCTATGTGCTATTATTAATGTGGTTTTTTGCTTCATAATTGTAGCTAAGCTATCTTGAATTAAGCTTTCAGTATTTGCATCAAGCGCACTCGTTGCTTCATCTAAAATAAATAGTGGTGCATCTTTATATAATGCACGAGCTAGTGCAATACGTTGCCTTTGCCCTCCAGATAAAAATTTGCCACCTTCTCCAACAATAAAGTTATCTCTCTCTTTAAAAGAGCCTATAAATTCACAATGAGCCAACTCAATAGCTCTTTTATATCTATGTTCATCATAATCTAAACCATAAATTATATTATCTTTTATGCTAATATTAAAAATTCCACTAGCTTGATTTACATAAGATATCTGTTCTCTTAAAGATAGTAAATTTATATCTTTAATACTCTTTTTATTGATTAAAATATCACCACTTGTTGGTTCTTTAAAGCCAAATAAAAGAGTTAAAATAGAGCTTTTACCAGCACCAGTTTTTCCAACTATTGCAATAGTTTCTCCCCTTTTGATAGAAAAATTTAAGTTATTTAAAATCTTTTTATCTTTTATTTTAAGAGAACAGTTTATAAACTCTATCTCTTCAATTTCACTACTTAATCTCTCTTTTGTATTATCCTCTTGCTCTAAATTTAAGATATTTTCAACTCTATCAATGTAGCCATCAAGCATATTAATTACTAAAGAGTATTTTGTAACTGTTTTTATGGGGCTATAAAGCATCATAAGAGCAGTCAAAAAAGCAAAAAAATCACCAACACTCATACGGTTGTGAATAACTTCATATCCACCAAAAAAAACAACAGAAGCAACAGAAAGAGATACAAAAAACTCCATCAAAGGTGAAGTTAACTCTTGATACTTTACAAGTTTAAGTAGAGCTTTTTTATACTCTTTTAAATATTTGCTAAATTTTACTCTCTCATTGTCAACTTGATTGTAAACTTTTACAATATCAAGGTTGTTAAAAGTTTCATTAATTCTTTCGTTAAGCTCTGTTACATAGCTTTCTGATTTATGAACATGTTTTTTTACTCTTTTCCCAAGCACTTTTACAGGTATAATTACAATAACTGCAAAAATAATAGCAAAAAGAGATAATCTCCAATTCAAGTATAAAATAGTTGCAACCAAAGCTAAAATTGTCATAAATCCAATTAAATATTTTGGAATAGCTTTTGATATAATTTGATGTAAATTTAATACGGTTTCAATAACTCTTGTATTAATATCACTTAAACTTTTATGTTCAATTGCATCCATTTTGCTATTTAAAATCTTTTCATAAAGTTTTGCTCTAATATCTTGAGTTATCTCAACGCCAATTTTTTCACTTAAATATGCGCTAAAAAATCTAAAAGCTCCTCTGGCACTAAAAATTGAAATAATAATTAGCGGTATCATATAGAGCATTTGTTCATTTTTTTCAATAAACAAATTATTTAAAAGAGGCTTCATAATATAAGCTGTAAGTGCTGAGGTTATAGCTACTCCAGCCATAGAGATTAAAGCAAAAACAATAGTAGTTTTATACTGCTTAAAATATTTAGATAAAAATTTTAAGCCATACCATTTTTTAGTAGCCAAATATAGCCTTTTTTTGAGTAAATTATACTATATTAACTCTTTAGCAATGCTAACAATATCTTGTGGATTAATTTCACCAATAGAAAAATCTTGCTTATTTAATTTATATGGATTAACTTTAGAGCTTGATTTTATAACTTTGTTAATATCTGTTATATAGACTCTGCTAACTGGTGTTGGTCCAAAAATAGTTATACTTGGGCGATTAAATCCCCAAGCCATATGGGTTGGTCCTGTATCATTTCCAATTGTTAAATCACTTTTGGCAATTAACTCTTTTAACTCATTTAAGTTTAACTTTGGCACGGCTTTTATATATCTGCTTTTACTCTCTAGCCAAAGAGCTTTTGTATGCTCATCTTCATTACCCCAAACAACTAAAATACTCTCTTTTAGAGCCTTTGCAATCTCTAAAAACTTCTCTTTTGGATAATTTCTACTCTCCCAAGTTGAACCAATTACAAAAACTATATTTTTTCTATTTTTACTTAAAAGAGGCTCTATTTTAGCGCTAGGTTCAAAAAATAAAAAAGGCTCTTTGTTTAAAATATCATCTTTATTAATTTTAACCCCTAAAGGCTCACCAATGACTTTAACATTTCTATCTATTGTATTTGCTGCATAATCAATATCTACTTTAAAATTATAAAAATATGAAGCCACTCCCTCTCTAATTGAGCTTTTGCTAAATCCAGCAACTCTTTTTCCAAGCAATTTTGAAGTCAATGCAGATTTTATAAGCCCTTGGGCATCAATAACTAAGTCGTAACTATTTTTAGCATAACTCTTTACTCTCTTTATCTCATCAAAAATTGCTTTTTTACTCTTTTTGATAGCTTTTAAATTTAGTGTTAAGATATTATCAATATCACGATTTTTCTCTAAAATAGGAGCAAATGCACTCTCAACTATCCAATCAATTTGCAAATTTGGCACTCTTTGTTTAATAAATTGTAGTGCAACCATAGCATGAATTATATCACCCATAGCCGATAGCTTTACAATAGCAACTCTCAAACCTACTCCTTCCCTAGCAATTAGGGCAAATTTTATCACAATGTAGCTATAATTTGACTAAAAAGATTATTAATGTATCAATCAAAAGCAAAACCTTTAAGTGAGTCAATTAAATTAATGCAAAATGCCTTAAAAAGGTGCAATATTGAGTATAAATTTAGCTCTTTTTATAATCCACTAAAGCATAGTTTTTGGGTTAATTTAAGCTTCCTTTATTCACCAACTAGGCTCTTTTCTAATGGCAAAGGAGCTTCAAAAGAGGCAGCAACTGCTAGTGCTTTGGGTGAATTTATAGAGAGGCTTCAAACAAAAAATTTTTTTAATGATATATATTTAGAAGATAAAAAACACTCACTAGATCAAAAAAGTTTTAAATTTAATGACAACTATTTAAACCCAAAATTAAAGGAGTTTTACAATCCAAATGGTGAGCTTACAAAAGAGTCGTTACTAGATTTTAATAGCAACAATTTTGATAAAATTATAGCTCTTCCATTTAAAAAATTAGCTACAAATGAAACTATATATTTTCCTGTAAATATTTTACACAATCTTTACGCTAGTAATGGTTTAGCAACTGGAAACACCCCAAAAGAGGCACAAGTTCAGGCAATTTGTGAAATAATAGAGCGTTACACAAAATTTACAATAATTAAACAAGGCTACTCTTTGCCAACAATTCCAAATAGATTAATAAAAGAGTTTAAAAATATAACTAGCGATATTAAAGAGCTTCAAAATTTAGGCTACAAAATAGATATTTTAGATGCCTCTTTGGGTGGTAAATTCCCTGTAGTTGCAATCTCTTTAATTGACAAAAAAAACTCAACCATATTTTACTCTTTTGGTTCACATCCAAAGCTAGAAGTTGCAATAGAGAGAACCCTAACAGAGCTACTTCAAGGCAGAACTTCAAAAGAGTTTAAAAATTTGGAGATACCAACATTCGATTTAGATTATGTTAAATCTAGCTTTAACTTAGAATCCCACTTTATAGACTCAAATGGCAAAGTTGCAATGCAGATGTTAAGTAGTAAAAAGAGTTTTAAATATACTCCATTTAATTATAGTGGCAACTCAATAAATGATGAACATAAATATCTTGTAAATCTAATTTACAATCTTGACAAAGAGATTTACATAAGAGATTACAACTATCTTAACATCTACTCTTGCCAAGTGCTAATACCTGGGCTTAGTGAAGTTTATCCCGTTGATGATTTAGTTTACAACAATAGCAATCAAGGTAAATTTATAAGAGATTTAGTTTTAAATTTTAAAACTAAAAATCCAAATGATTTACTTGAAAAAATTGAGTTTTTAGATGAAAATATAAATCTAGGAGAGTATATTGGAGTAATTTTTGAAAATAGCTTTAATATAAGAGAGCTAAAAGCCCAACTTTTGCTACTTCTAGGCGAGATAGATGATGCTATGGAGCTTTTAGAGTATAGTGATAAAAAGTTGCATATTTTATTAGTTGAACTCTACAAAATGAATAATCAAAACTTAAATTTTAATGATTATAAAGAGCCACTAATAGAGCTTTTTGGAGAGGAACTTTTAAACAAAGCAATTGAAATTTTAGAGGGTAGAAGTTATTTAGTAGATATAACATTTGCACAAGAGTATTTAGATATATTAGAAATATATGATATACCATTGAACTCAGGTTATTAAGGATAAAAGATGCAAAGATATAAATTAAAAGCTACAAAAAAGTATGAACAGAAGTTTTTAAATGGCTACCCTTTAATTGCAAAAGAGTCTTTAGAAAATATTAATACTCTAAAAGATGAGGGCGCAATTATCGATATAATTGACAATAAAAATCACTTTATAGCAAGAGCTTACTACGGCAGACAAAACAAAGGTTATGGCTGGGTTTTAACGCAAAATAAAAAAGAGCAAATAGATTTAAACTTTTTTAAGCAAAAGATAAAAAGCGCTATAGATTATAGAGCCAACTTTTATAAAAGTAAAGATACAAATGCTTTTAGAGTATTTAATGGTGAAGGCGATGGAGTAGGGGGCTTGAGCATAGATTATTTTAATGGATACTATCTAATAACTTGGTATAGCATTGGAATATATAAATTTAAAGATACAATTTTAAATGCCCTAAAAAGCTTAGTTGAATTTAAAGGAATTTATCAAAAAAAGAGATTTGATTCAAAAGGACAATACCTAGAAGATAGTAGCG
>JAMONW010000154.1 GCA_027066355.1 Campylobacteraceae bacterium | reverse complement strand
AAGCCTTGATCACCTGCACCAATTTCTCCAGAGTCTTGGTCAACTCCTTGATTAATATCAGCACTCTGCTCACCAATTCCATTTAAAACACCCGCACTTCTATAATCAAATCCATATGTTGCATCAGTGTATCCAATTTCTCTAATTACTTCTCTTGCAATCTCTTGCATTGGCGCATATGTTTTTGTTTTTAATTCACCTGTGATTATACAAAAACCATTACTAACTAATGTTTCACAAGCTACTCTAGCATTTTTATCATGTTCTATTATATAATCTAAAATAGCATCACTTATTTGGTCTGCCATTTTATCTGGATGTCCTTCTGTTACAGACTCACTAGTAAAAATATACTCACTCATCAACTATCTCCATTCTCAATTTTTTTAGCAATTTGATTTGGCATAATACCAAGAAATTTCTCAATATCTGCTGTTTTACCATGAGTTATAAATTTATCATCATACTCAAAACTCTCTACTATTACATCTTTGATATTTTCATCTTCTAAAAACTCTAAAATTGCACTAGCAACTCCTCCCATTTTAACACTATCACTAAAGATATACCACTTTTTATAATGATTTGTCAACTCTTTTAATAACTCTTTATCAAGTGGTTTTACAAATCTTAAATCTAAAATTGCCGGATTTAAGTTTTTTAACTCTTTTTTAGTTTCTATTGCTCTACCTACACCATTTCCATAGCCAATAAATAGTATATCTTTTCCATTCTCTATTAAGTGAGCTTTGCCAAGCTCGTAATTTGGCACTTCAAAATTATTAGCCATAAATGCACCTCTTGGATATCTAATTGCAAGTGGAGTATTAAAATTAATTGAAAAATCTAAAAGTTTTTTGAAGCTATCTTCATTAAAAGGTGCTGCTAAAGTCATATTTGGAATGGCTCTTAAAAAACTTATATCAAAAGCCCCTTGATGAGTTTCTCCATCTTCTCCTACAATTCCAGCTCTATCCATTGCAAATACAACACCTAAATTCATTAATGCAATATCGTGAATTACTTGGTCATAGCCTCTTTGTAAAAAAGTTGAATAAATTGTGCAAAATGGCTTAAAACCCTCTTTTGCAAGAGGTCCCATAGATGTAACTGCGTGTTGTTCGGCAATTGCTACATCCCAAAACCTATCTGGAAACTCATCTAAAAGTTTACTAAGCCCTGTTCCACCAGGCATTGCCGCAGTTACGCCAACAATATTTTTATGCTCTTTTGCAAGTTTTAGTAGATGCTCTCCATAAATTGCAGTTGCACTCTTTTTGCTACTACTCTTTTTAAGACTTTTACCTGTTTTTATATCAAAAGGTCCTACACCGTGCCAATGCTCTTGAGGACCTTCTGCAATTGTGTATCCTTTACCTTTAACTGTTTGTGTATGAACAACAACTGGTTTTTTTAAATCTTTTGCACTTTGAAGTGTTTCTATTAATGCTTCAAGATTGTGTCCATTAATTGGTCCAATATAATCAATTCCCAAAACTTCAAATAGCATTCCTGGTGTAATCAATCTCAAAGACTCTTCAAACTTTTTAGCCATATATGTTGCACTATCTGGCATATACTCTAAAACAGATTCAACTTTTGCTTTAAATTTTTGATATAGTGGACTTGCCATTCCCTTTGATAGATATTTACTAATTGCACCTATTGGCTTAGCAATAGACATCTCATTATCATTTAAAATAATTACAACTGGATACTTTCTATCACCAAGTTCATTTAGAGCTTCATAAACCATTCCTGCACTCATTGAGCCATCTCCAATAAGAGCTACTGGAACTCTATTTTCACCTTTTAACTTTATTGCTTTTGCTGCACCAACTGCAATTGATATTGAAGTAGAGCTATGTCCAGCTTTGTAGTAATCATATTTTGACTCTTTTGGATGTGTATATCCACAAATTCCACCAAATTGACGAAGTGTATCAAACTCTTCCCACCTATTTGTTAAGAGTTTATGAGCATAAGCTTGGTGGCTAACATCAAATATAAAGGGGTCTTTTTTTACATCAAACACATAATGCATAGCCACTATTAAATCTACTGCTCCTAGAGTTGAACTTAAATGCCCTCCATTTTTACTAACAACTTCTAAAATTCTATCTCTTATATCAGAAGATAGTTTTTTCAACTCATCAATTGAGTAATTTTTTATATCCACTAACACTCCCTCTTTTTAGATAATATATAGTTAAAAATATTATACAAATCTATCTCATCTAATCTTTTATACTTTAAATCCAAATCTTTAATTGCTCTATTAATCTCAATTATAGATACTTTACTCTCTTTAAGTTTATTTTTTATTTTTATTTTTGGTGCAGTATCTAAAATTATCCCCTTTAGCACTAAAGCTCCTTGCTTAACTCTTTAAAAAGTTTATCATTTTGTTCACTTAACCCTATAGTTATTCTTATAGCATTTAATCCATAACTTGCTAAATCTCTTATAATTATACCCTTTTTCATAAGGTTAGTTGCAATTGTTGAACTATTTTGCTCTTTAAAGATATATGTTATAAAGTTTGTAAAACTTGGAATATACTCTAAATTATTTTTATTTGCAAACTCTACATATCTTTGCATCTGTTCTCTATTTAGTGCCACGCTTTTTTTAACAAACTCCTCATCCCTACAAGCTTCTATTGCGCTAAGTAGTGAAAGAGTTGTAATATTAAATGGTGGTCTAACTTTGTAAAGAATTTTAATTAAATCTCTATTGGCAATGCCATACCCTACTCTCATTCCACCAAGCCCATAAGCTTTAGAGAATGTTCCAAGATAAATTACATTGCTAAAGCTAATAAAATCTTTTGGCTCTAACTTATACTCTTCATCTTCCACATACTCCATATATGCGCAATCAACAACAACTAAAGACTCTTTTGGCGTAGCTTTAATAATTTCAAAAACATCATCTCTTTTAGTTGCATCTCCTGTTGGATTATTTGGAGTGCAGATATATACAATATCAGGATTATGCTCTTTTATGGCTTCTTTAAATTCATTAACAATATGCTTATAGCTTGGTGTTTTAATAACTTTTGCACCAAATTGTTTTGCATAAATTTCATACATTGCAAAAGTTATATTTGATGTTAAAATAGATGAGTTTTGATTTAATTTTACATGTGAAATAAACTCTAAAATTTGATCGCTTCCAGCTCCGATTATTATATCATTTCTATCAACTCCAAAGCGCTTACTAAGAGCCTTTTTTAATTCATACATACTATCATCTGGATAGATAGAAGCTCTATTGGCATTTTTAGCAATTGCCTCAGCAACTTTAGTTGAACAACCTAGAGGATTCTCGTTTGAAGCAAGTTTTACAACATCTTTTGGCTCTATGCCATACTCTCTAACAACCAATTCTATGGGCTTTCCAGCCTCATAAGTTTTAATCTTTTCTATATATTTATTATACATCATCTGCCTCTTTTACATATGAGCCTAAAAATTTAATAGACTCACTATATTTTTCAAAAATATCTGCTATGCTTTTATCGCTCTTATGTCCGTTAAACTCTAAAAAGAACATAGAAACACCACCTATAATATGTGATTTTATTTTAGTTAAATCTATTCCTCTCTCTTTAAAATCAAGTAAAAAATCAACTAAAGCACCCGGTTTATTTGGAAGTTTTGCCAAAATAGTTGTTTTATCATTTCCACTTGGGGCATTTTCAAAATCACTAATAACAAAAAATCTTGTTCTATTTTTATCACCATCTTCAATATCTTTAAATAAAATTGGTAGATGATAAAGTTTTGCTGCTACTTCAGAGCAAATAGCAGCTGAGTTTTTATCATCTCTTGCAAGTTGTGCTGCTTTTGCTGTAGATTCAACTGGAATTAACTCTATCTTATCAAGCCCAAAATCATCTAAAAATGCTCTACATTGTCCAAAAGCTATATCTTTAGAGTAAATTCTCTTTATATCTTTAATATCATCATTTAAAGTTGCTAAAACATGATGAATATTAATTACAACTTCAGCTACTATCTTTAAATTATGCTCTTTTAAACCATTAATTGTATCACCTACAATTCCTTCTGTGCTATTTTCAATTGGCACAACACCAAATTTAACTTTTCCACTTGCAACTTCTCTAAAAACACCAGCAATAGAAGTTAGTGGAATATAATTACCAAGTCTTCCAAACTTCTCTTCTGCAGCTTGGTGTGTAAAACTAGCCTCTGGTCCAAGATATGCAATAAATTCTGGTTTTTCATAGTTTCTTGAAACTCCAATTAACTCCATAAAAAGTGCTTCTATTGCTTCATCACTTAAAAGTCCATTTATTTGCTTATTTTTCTTTTTTAAGCGTTCTATTATTTCATACTCTCTATCGGGTCTATAAATTGGAGTTTTTGTCTTTTGTTTATACTCCCCAACCATCTCAACATAACGCATTCTTTCATTATAAATCTCTAAAAGTTTATTATCTATTTCATCTAATTTAACTCTAATTTCACTTAAATCCATAATTTTATCCTTTAGAAAATACTCTAGTTTTGCAAATAGAGTTTCTCTTGCTCAATCAAATCTTCAAATGTTTCGCGTCTTCTTATAACTCTGGTATTGCCATCTTCAATAGCAACTTCACATACACGAGGACGAGTATTATAATTACTAGACATCGTAAAACCATATGCTCCTGCACTATAAACTACCAATAAATCTCCACCTTCAAGCTCTGGCATTAAAATATTTTTTCCTAAAAAATCACCACTTTCACAAATTGGACCAACAATATCTGTTTCAGTAAGTTCACCATCTTTATCAATAACTTCAATTCTATGATAAGCATTATACAAAGATGGTCTAAGCAAATCATTCATAGCAGCATCTACAATTGTAAATCTTTTATTTCCATTTTGCTTTTCATATAAAACTTTTGTTAGCAAATATCCACCATTTGCAGTAAGATATCTGCCAGGTTCACAAATAATAGTTAAATCAAGTCCTTTTATAGCCTTTTTAATTGCATTTGCATAATCTTTTGGTTTAATTAAAACTTCATCACTATATCTAACGCCAAGTCCACCACCAACATCAAAGAATTTAATATCAATATCAATTGCTTTTAAAGAGCGAACTAAATCTGCAATTATCTCAGCAGCCTCTGCAATTGGCTCTAAATTTGTAAGTTGAGAACCTATATGAAAGTGTATGCCAACTGGGTCTAAATTTTGGCTATTTTTAGAGTAAATATACATCCTCTTTGCCATATCAATATCTACACCAAACTTATTTTCATGCAAACCAGTAGAGATATATGGATGAGTTTTTGGATCAACATTTGGATTTACTCTAATAGATACTCTAGCCTCTACTCCAAGCTCTTTTGCTACCTCTTCAAGTAGATATAACTCTGCTTGGCTCTCTACATTTACCATTAATATTTTAAGCTCTAATGCCTCTTTAAGTTCATCATAGCTTTTACCAACACCAGAAAACATTATTTTATATGGTTCTACACCAGCAAGTAAGGCTCTTTTTACTTCGCCAATACTAACACAATCTGCTCCACTTCCCTCTTTTGCAAAATTAGCAATTACACTTAAATTTGAATTTGCTTTAATAGCATAAGTAATTAATGATTTTTGCCCTTCAAATGCCTCTTTTAAGCTTCTGTATTGCTCTTTCATATAGTTAAAATCATAAATATAAACTGGAGTTCCAAACTCTTTAGCTATTTTTTTAAAATTTATAGACATCTTTTACCTCTAAAGCTATTTTTTAGAGATTTTACCCAAAAAGATTTAATCTAAGCTATAACTATATCTTAGTATCTCTACTAAACCACAAATAGGTAGCAATAATAGCAAATATTAAAACAATTAATGGTTGTCCTAAAATTGGAGGAACTACACCATTAATACTCATCATATTTAAGCTATATAGCAAACTCCAAGAGAGCAATGTAGCACCAAGAGAGAGCAGATAAAATTTTGCTTTACTAAAAAATCTTTTATGAAGAGGCATTAGCATAGCTATTATGATAATTAAAAATGGTGCAAAAAGAGGCATAATTAAT
>JAMONW010000153.1 GCA_027066355.1 Campylobacteraceae bacterium | reverse complement strand
ATTATGCTTTTTTTGATAGTTTTTTTATATGGTGATGATAGCAATATAAATATTGCAAAAAAATCAGCTATAAAAAGAGAAAAAAGTATAAAAATTCTAAATAAAAAAGAGGCTAAAGAGAGTTACTTAAAATTTAAAAATTTATTAACACAAAATAGCAATTTAGATGGAGTAAAAGGCTACTCAGGAGTAGAGTATCATAAGTATATTCCAAATCAAAGCCATAGTAAAGATGGTAGTGGTTCAATTAAAATTATTGGACACTGGAGTAATAAAGCTCTAGTATCGCCAAAATTTAAGCTAGAAAAAGGAAAATATTATACATTTGGAGCTTATATTAAGGCAGTTGGGGCAAATAAGGGGCAAAATATTATCTTTAATATCTCAGGAGCTGGTTACTCTAATGAGATGAATTTTAATGTTTCAAAGGCTAATAGATGGGAGAGTGTAGTTTTTCCTTATCGTGCCAATAAAACAGGCTACTACCAAATTAGAGTCTTTACCTATAAATACTCATTTACAACAGATAAAAAGTATGCAAAAAAAGATGGCTCAAATTTAGATAGAAGTGCTTCTATTTATGTGGATGATTTTTATGTGTATGAGAGTAGGAGTGATAAAATAGTAACAAAAGAGAAAGTGTCAAAAAAGGTGCCATTTAAAAGCCAAATTGTAAAGGTGGATAGCTTAGGAAATTGGTATATAAAAGAGAGTGGCAGTTGGAGGGGTTTTTTCCCAAGATTTGTATATCAAGATTGGAGCAGTAATTTTGCCAAAAGTGCTAAAATGTATGCTAGTTATGGCTTTAGTGGGTATGTAAATTTATATGGAGTGGATGATTTTAAAGAGGCTATAAAAAATGGAATGAGATATAATGGCATTCAAATTAATGATTTGGATGTAAATAAGCCAAAAGATGAGATAAAAGAGACAATAAATAGTGTAAATAGGGCAATAGAGAAAAAAGAGTTGCCAAAAACATCTTTGATTTTGTATGAGTTTGATAATGAAGGTGAGGCTTTGTGTAATTATAAGAAAAAAAGAGATATTGCAAATTGGATTACAAAAGCCGATGGAGGTAAGAGGCTTAGACCTATAAATATGCTAAATGGGGTATCAGAGGGTGTTGCAAGAAATTATAAAAATAGAGATGGCAAAAATTATATAGATACTACTAGCACTTATGTAGCTGAGATAGAGAATAATTTTAAAGCAGATTTTAACCAAAGCTATAACCCTATAAATACACTTGGAATTTTACAAAAGAGCCAAAATCAAATAGCTCCAGTTTCTATAATGCAGTTGCAGTGCTATTATGGTAAAAAGATGATACCTTATATTTTTAAGGGTATTAGCGAGGGAGCAAAAGGGCTTAATTTTTGGAGGGCTGGAGATGGGGTGCCAGATGTTTGCCCTAAAAATTTTGAAGATAACTACTTTGCTCCTGCTTTAAAAAGTGTATTTGCAAAAATAGATAAAATGCTACCTATAATTGAGCAACCACTAAATACTACTTGGAGTGCAGAGGTTGATAGATATAATTTAGTTGCTCTTGGCACAAGAGAAAATGCGGGAAAACACTATATAATTTTGGCAAACTTTGCTGATAAAGATTTGAGTATAAAGGTAAAATTACAGGGCTTAAAAACAAATAGTGTGAAAGATTATTTTAGTAAAAAACTACTCTCAAAGGTTAATAACAAAGGTATATTTACTATTAATATAGGGCATAATAATAGTGGTTTTTTGGTGCTTGAGTTGGAGTAGTTTTTCGCTTTTATTCAGATATATTAACTTTTTTAAATAGTTCTTTTTAAGTATGGTATTTTAGATATTATATAAGCAATTGTTAAACTAATTACTACAATAATAAAAACAAAAATAGGTATAGCAATAAATGAGTATCTCTCTAAATCTATACCAAAGTAGTTAAATTTTTTAATTACACTTAAAATTAGAGGGTGTATTAAATAAGCTCCCAAACTAAATGATACTAATTTCTCTCTGATATCTTTACTTATGGGTATTTTTTTGTGGATATTTTTAATTATAAACATTAAAGATATAGCTACAATTATCATAAGTGGACTAAAGTTATTATAAAATGCGTATGGATTGTTAAAAATATAAGCACCTAAAATGATAATAATTTCTGATAGTATAATAGTAGCTAGAAAATATATTGTTTTTATTTTAAACTTGCTATCCATTATTAGATAACCTAAGATAAAGTAGCCAATATAGTATGGGAATTTTTGCAAAAATAGAGTAACTTCTATTTGGATATTACTTGTATATACTGTAAAAATTGATAAAAACATAATAAAAATAGATAGAGTTAAAAGCTCTTTTTTTGTGCTATATCTTACAACTTTTCTTAGGTAGGGAGTAATTAAATATAGCCCAAAAACCATATATACATACCACATATGGTAGTAGGGTGTTCCTGCTAAGAGGTTTGTAAAAATATCATTTATGCCATAATTTGTATGGGTAACTTTTGCTTTTAAAAAACTCCAAGCAATATATACAATACTCCAAAAAATAAGTGGAGGCAAGAGTCTATGGACTCTTTTTTTATAAAACTCTTTGTTATTTATATATACTCTTTTAGGATTTAGAAGTAAAGCCCCACTAATCATTACAAAAACAGGAACTCCCCAGTAAGAGAGAGCTTGATAAAAGTCTGTAGCCCACCACTGCATGGAGCCTAAGCCATTAGAGCTACTCATAATACCTTGTGATACATGCACAAAAATAACTGCAACTGCTGCTAAAAAGCGCATATCATTTAGCCAAAATAGTTCACTATCTTTGTATTTTGCCATCTTTAGCCCTTAAAATATAATCAACTGCTTCTTTAAAGCTCCAAAACTCTACATTATTGCCATATTTAAACTCAATTTTTTTAAAAAAAAGATGCATATCATCAATTGCATAGCTAACCTTAGGATGCCCTATAAACATTATAGGAATAAGCTCATTACTGTTACTGCTTACTACTTTATCAACCATTTTCACTAAAGTTTTATAGCTCATTGTATTAATATCAGCCATATAGTAATCTCTACTAAGTATCTTTTTTATTTTTTGGAATTTATTTAACTTTTTTTCTGAAACTTTAACTCTATAAAATTGTGATGATATTTTATGTGATAAAAAGTATTTCATATTAAAGTAGTTTAAAAATGCAAATCTATTTTTTATTGTATAGTTTGGTATCTCTATAAAAGTTCCATCTGCCTCTTTAGATATTTTATCATTGCAAAACCAGAACTTATATTCACTAGGGGAGTTACTATATTTAAAGTTAATTTTACATGACTTAAACTCTACATTTGGAACAACTGAAGAGTCAGCTTTAAAACCTGCACTCTTTAAAGCAGTAATTAATTTTGCTTCATCTCTAACTGCCCAAGAACCTGCACGAAAGGCTATACACTCATAATTTTCATTATATGGCTTTAGTAAATTTTCTAAAAATGCTTTACCCTCTTTTAAAAGCTCATTTAATTCATTTTGTGGCAGGGAGCTAATATCAATATAGTCTAAATTAACATCAATATTTTTGCTTAAGTTATTATATTTTGCATAGTGCCACTGCGGGTGGTAGTGCAACTGCACATCATGCCCTCTTTTGACTAAATCTATTAATTGCTCTTTTATAAGCTCATTTGCTTCTTTAAATTTAGAGTTAAATTTAGCAAATTTCTCATAAGCTCTAAATTGACCATACTCAAACATAATAGTAAGTTTTGCACCATATAAATCATAAATATTTGCTAAATGTTTTGTTGTAATAATTTGCTCTCTTTGAACTTTGCCACTACCATCACCAAATAGCTCATAATCAAGAGAAGTTATAATTGCTACTCTTGCCATAATATTGCCTTTGGATTTTGCATATCTCTTTTAATTTGAGAAATTGGCTCTTCATATCTATACCCTTTTAACATCAAATAACACTTTATTGTTAAATTAAAAAGCCAATATTTAAACGGCTTAATAATATAATTAAAGGCATAGCCTCTCTCTATCTTTGGGTTGTATCCTTTTTTAAATCTATTAATTCCGCTAAATTTACTGCCCTCTAAATCGTATAATCTTGTTCCTACAAAATCATACTCTTTTATAGCAAGTTCATACATACTATTCATTGCAATATAGTGCATCAGGTGCAAAGCGCCTAAATGTGGTTTTGCAATACTTCCTGCGTAAGGAACATAAGCTCTTTTTTTATCAAATACAACAATTGCGCATCCTTGAACTTTATCTTCATATTTAGCTATAAAAAATTTAATACTATTTGCTAAATTTTTTTCTAATGTTTGCAGATACTCTATTGTTGGATAGTGTATAGAGTTTTGCCTTTGCATAGTATCTTTTATAGTATTATAGATTAAATTAATATCATTTATCTCTTTAACAACTACACCATCTCTAATAGCTCGTCTTATCTTTTGACGCTCTTTGCTTTTAAATTTTTTTAGCAACTCCTCTTTTTTGTCAAGCTCTACTACAAATGTCCCCCATGGCACACAATTAGCGCCATTTGGACAACTTTTAAATATTGTGTTTGCATGGGCTTTATTGATAAAATCTGCTATATTATTGCTCTTAACAAACTCTATAATCTCTTGTAAAAACTCTTTTTCTCTTCTATTATCAACTTTGTTATCTTTTAGAGATATAACCTCGCACATAAAAATTAAGCGCTTAAATATAGCTCTTTTATCTATTACAAAAGCTATAGCAAAATCATCATTTACAAACCATCCAAAATTGCTACTTTTTGCACTAATGTATCCTTTTTGCCCCATTATTGGCAGATACTCTTTTATTGTTTTATCATCTCTTAAGAGGGTAATCATACTAAATCCTCTTCACAAATTTGAAGCATTCTTTTGTGAACGCTATTTATTTCATAATCTTTAAATTTCTCTTTTGAAGCAATTGCAAAATCTCTATAATTTTCTTGGTTAAATGATTTTATTGCCTCTACTAAAGCAGTTGAGTCTTTTATATCAACTACTTTTGCACAAGAGCTATCAACCATCTCTAAAATACTATCTATTTTGCTCACCACCACAGGCAAACCAACTGCAAATGCTTCAATTATTACTCCAGGATACCCCTCTTTGTAAGATGGCAAAAGTAAAACATCACTTTTGCACAAAGCATTATAAACTTCACTATGCTCTAAAATGCCACAATATTTTACATTTGAATATACACTAAAGCTCTCTTTTGTATAGTTTCCATATTTTAAAGAGCCATAAATTTTAATTTCATAACTATCATCAAGCTCTTGTGATGCTTTTAAAATCTCATCTATTCCTTTTTCTTTAATAATATGTCCTAAAAATATAAACTTTTTTCTATATGGCAAATTCAAATCTCTTTGAGAGCTTGAAGCCTCTCTTGAATTAGGTAGCCAAAAGGCATTTTTACCTTGTTCTTTAAAATACTTAACCATATATTTTGGCTCAAAAAACATAATATCACTATTGTTAAAAACAAACTTTATAAGTTTTTTTCTAAAGCCTTTTGCTTTTTCATATAACTCTAAGCAATTTCCTCCAAAGCGCCTAAAAACAAAGCGTTTTTTAAAGAGTTTGCTAAAAAATAGTGCAATTGGGCTAAAGTAGTATGCCCCATTTCTTGATACATTTACAATAACAATATCAACTTTTGGCAAGTTAATTAATAGTTTTGTTAGTGTATATAAAAAATTGGCAATAGCTTTGCCCTCTCCAAAGTGTTGAGTAGAGATAAATTTATAATTTTTATTAGTTTTATTCATATATTTTAATAATTGCTCTACTAAAACTGGTGTTCCTCCGTGAGTGTGAACATTGTCTGTCATTTTTGGTCCAATTATTAAATATCTCATCTATTCCTCTACTTTATTTAACTAAGTTATTATACGATTTTATGTGATTTTTTCTATCAAATATGTCAAAATACAATTTTAATGAGGCATCTTTGTTTGGTGTTAATTGTTTTATATCTATTTTGTTTTGGCTATCTACTACAACTCCAGCGCCATACTCTTTAACTAAAGGAGCATAAGATTTAATGCTATTGCTA